>JANJTJ010000034.1 GCA_024711145.1 Balneolales bacterium | reverse complement strand
GTTCGTGTTCGGCGACGGCGCCCTCGGCGGGTTCCATGGTGCCGCGCCCGACCTGGGCAACCTGGATGCCGCCGGCAACCTGAAATTCGATACCGACTACCGCTCCGTATTCGCCACCCTGCTGCGCGACTGGCTCGGCGTTCCGGATCAACAGGTCGCGGCGGTGTTCGGTCCCGAAGCCCGAAAACTGGATCTGGTATCGGAGCCGGCCGACACCGGCATCACAACCGATGGAGAGCGTCCGAACCGGCTCGAACTGCATCCCAACGCCCCCAACCCCTTCAACCCGACCACCACCTTGTCGTGGACCATGCCCCAGGCCGGGCACGTGCGTCTGCGCGTGTTCGACACCCTGGGGCGGTTGGTGGCCACCCTGGTGGACGAACCGCGGGCGGCGGGAACCCATCGGTTGCCCTTCGATGCCGGCCGCCTGCCCTCGGGCGTGTATATCTGCACCTTGGAAACCGGCGGTACCACCCGCTCCCGCCGCATCACTTTGGTGAAATGACTATTTCGTTTGGGGACTTGGGCGGCGTATATTTGCTGCCCTTGACCACGCCGAAGTGGTGGAATTGGTAGACGCGCACGTTTCAGGGGCGTGTGGGGGCAACCCCGTGAGGGTTCGAGTCCCTCCTTCGGCACCAAGAAAAAACCCCGCCAGATGCATCTGAGCGGGGTTTTTTTGTTTAGCGCTATCTTCTCCCATGCTCATCGACCTCATCGCCGGCGCACGCCCCAATTTCATGAAGATCGCCCCCATCGCCCAGGCGATCTCCCGGGCTCAAGCGTCCGGATCCGACATCCGTTTCCGGCTCATCCATACCGGGCAGCATTACGACAAGAACATGAGCGACACCTTCTTCGAGGAGCTGAACATCCCCCATCCGGATGTGAACCTCGGAGCCGGCGGGGGTACCCAGGCCGAACAGACCGCCGCCATTCTGGTCGGCTACGAGAAACTCCTGCTCGAACAGGGCAAACCGGATTTCTGCCTGGTGGTGGGCGACGTGACCTCCACCATGGCCTGCAGCATCACCGCCCAGAAACTGCAGGTGACTGTGGCGCATGTGGAGGCCGGCATCCGCTCGGGCGATTGGTCCATGCCCGAGGAGATCAACCGCCTGGTGACCGACGCCATCACCGACCATTTCTTCACCACCTCCGAGGTGGCCAACGCCAACCTGCGCACTTCCGGTGTGGGCGAAAACCGCATCCATTTCGTGGGCAATACCATGATCGACACCCTGCTGGCCAACCGCCACCGGTTCCGCCAGCCGGATTTCTGGGATGACCTGGGGTTGACACACGGTGCCTATCTGGTGCTCACCCTCCACCGGCCGGCCAACGTGGACCAGCCCGCCCAGCTCAAGGCCCTGCTCGACGAAATCGTGGCCCACAGCGCACAGGCACCCCTGGTCTTTCCGGTGCATCCCCGCACCCGGCGGAACATCGAGGCCTTGGGCTACTCGCATCCGCGCCTGCATCTGGTGGAACCCATGGGGTATCTCACCTTCAATTATCTGGTTGAAAAGGCCAAGGGTGTGATCACCGACAGCGGGGGCATCACCGAGGAAACCACGGTCATGGGCATTCCCTGCCTCACCCTGCGCGACAATACCGAACGCCCCGAGACCATCACCATGGGCACGAACGAGCTGATCGGCACCGATCCCAAGGCCATCGGTCCGGCCCTGGACCGCCTGTTCGCCGGCCATTGGAAAACCGGATCCATTCCACCCCTGTGGGATGGGAAGACCGCCGAGCGCATCGTGGAACGGCTATTGCGCCTGGGCTGATGGAAGAGCGGAAGCGCATCCTCATCCTGTCGCTTCAGGCGCGGACCGAGATCAATCCGCGCGCCTTCCGCATCCATTCCCTGATCGACGGATTCGAGGCGCTGGGTCACCAGGTGGTGCATATCTCCGCGAACGAGGAGCCTGCCACTCCGGCGTCCGCCGCCGGACCGTCCTCATCCAGCCGAATCATCCGGAGCGTGCATACCCTGTCGGGCAATCTGCTCTGGTACCTGTTTCCGGAAGGGCGCCGGTTTTTCGCGGCCTTCCGCCTCTTCGGCAAAGTCGGGAAACAGGAAGCGGACCTCCTCATCTCGGTCGGACTTCCCTTCAGCATCCATCTGATGGCGGTGCTGTTGCAAAAAACGGGCCTCATCAGGGCCCGGGTTCGGATCGCCGACTACGGCGACCCTTTCAGCACGGCGGTGGCCAAGGTGATTCCCCCCTACGCCTTCCGCCTGGAACGATGGGTGCTGCGTGCGTTCGATTACGTCGCCCTGCCCACCGAGGCCTCCCGCAAGGCCTTCGAAGGGCGGCTGGTACCGGCCGAAAAGATCCGCATCATCCGCCAGGGGTTCGACCTGAGCCAGGATTTCAGCGGAAACTACCGGCCGCACCCCATCCCCACCTTCGCCTATGCCGGCGTACTCTACCACCGGATCCGGGAACCCCGGTTGTTCCTGGAGCATCTGGCCGGGTTGGAGCGCGACTTCCGGTTCATCCTGTACACCGACCTGCGCCATCTCGAGACGGCCGACATCCTCAGCCGCTACCGGGAGCGGCTCGGCGGCCGCATGGAGATCCGACCCATGATTCCGCGCTTGGCCTGCATCGAACAGCTGGGCACCATGGACTTCCTGGTCAATTTCCCGAACACCGTAGCCGAACAGACCCCCAGCAAGATCATCGATTACACCGTTTCCGGCCGACCCTTCCTCCATATCGATACTCTCGGTACCGATTTCAGCGCATTCGACGCCTTCCTCCGCGGCGATTATTCCACGTTCGCGAGGCCCGACCTATCCGAATTCGATGAACGCCACGTGGCACGCCTATTTTTGAACCCATGATGAAATCCTCCCTGCTCGCTTCCATCGCCGACAAAACCTACACCATCGGCATCCTCGGCCTGGGCTACGTCGGCCTGCCCCTCATGTGGACCTTCCACAAAAAGGGCTACAAGGTCATCGGCTATGATGTGGACCCCGCCAAGATCGATTGCCTCGAAAACGGCATCCCCTACATCAAGCACCTGGGCTCCGACATGATGCAGGTGCTCTCGCAGAGCGACCGCTGCCAGGCCACCACCGATTTCTCCCGCCTGCCCGAGGCCGACGCCCTCATCATGTGCGTGCCCACGCCCTTGAACGCCTACCGCGAGCCGGACATGAGCTATGTGGAGCAGACCACGGTCACCATCAGCAAGCATTTGCGGAAAGGGCAATTGGTCGTTCTGGAATCCACCACCTACCCCGGCACCACGGACGAGCTGATGATTCCCATTTTGGAAAAGAATTCCGGTCTGAAGGCCGGGGTGGACTTCTACGTGGCCTATTCCCCCGAGCGGGAAGATCCGGGCAACGCCAATTTCAACACCGAACTCATCCCCAAAGTGGTGGGTGCCGACGGCCCCGACGCCTTGGAAATCGCGCTGGCCATGTACAATGCCGCCATCGTGAAGACCGTGCCGGTGCGCGACTGCAAGACCGCCGAAGCCGTCAAGATCACCGAGAACGTGTTCCGCTCGGTGAACATCGCCCTGGTCAACGAGCTGAAAGTCGTGTTCGACGCCATGGGGATCGATGTGCATGAGGTGCTCGACGCGGCCGCCACAAAGCCCTTCGGGTTCATGAAATTCACGCCGGGTCCGGGCTTGGGCGGGCACTGCATCCCCATCGACCCGTTCTACCTCACCTGGAAGGCCCGCGAGTTCGGCTTGAACACCAAATTCATCGAGCTGGCCGGCGAGATCAACACCGCCATGCCGGAGTATGTGATCCGCAAGACCATGGAGGCCTTGAACACCCGGCGCAAATCCATCAACGGCAGCAAGATCCTCATGGTGGGTCTGGCCTACAAGCCGAATGTGGACGACATGCGCGAATCGCCCACCTTCGTGCTCATGGAAAAAGCCGAAGCCCTGGGTGCCGAAGTGGAATACTACGACACCTACATCCCGGTCATTCCGCCCACCCGGGAGCATGCCGCATACACCGGCAAGAAGTCCGTCATCTGGTCTGAAACCGCCATCCGCGGGTACGACGCCGTCATCATCGCCACCGACCACAAGAACGTGGATTACGCGGCCTTGGCGGCCTGGGCCGACCTCATCGTGGATACCCGCAACGCCTACCCCGGTGCCGCGGACGGGCGGGTGTTCAAGGCCTAGAACAGGGGTAGAGCGAATATGCCCGGCGTATACGGCCTTGTGGGCCCGCAACCGGAGGAAAACCTTCGGCGCATGGCCGATGCGATGCAGCTCTTCGATCATTTCATCCGGGATCCCGCTTTCCATGAGGCCCGTTTCGGCGCAGGTCGGACCCATACGGGGCAAGTCGGTGAACCGAGCAGCCCCCGCGGGATGGGAGATGTCGCCATTTGGGTCGAGGGTGAAGCCTACAACCTGGACTCGGGTAGCGGCGGGTTGGCCCAAGCCCTACTCGTAGCCGATGCCGCAAACAACCTGATCCCCTTCCTCGCAACGCTGGACGGGTATTTCTGCGCCGTACTCTACGACCGGGTCCGTGGCACGGTCAGGCTCATCACAGACCGATACGGCATGCGACCGCTGTATTGGTACCATATGGGCGACCGGTTCGCATGGGGCAGCGATGTGAAAGCCATCCTGGCGGCCGAGGGCATCGACAAACGGATCAACCCCCTGGGTTTCGACATGTTCATGGACCTCGGGTATCTGGTAGCCGACCATACCTGGTTCGAACACATCCGCCTGATGGAACCGGCCACCATCCTCGAATATGATATCGGGCGCAATCAAACGACATCCGTCCGCTATTGGAATTGGTCGGATATCGCCCCCATCGAACTGGCTTTCGACGAGGCCGTCGATGCCTTTGCCGAGCGGTTCACCGATGCGGTACTGCGCAGGTTCGATCCGAACGAACATATCGGTATCACCCTGAGCGGCGGGTTGGATTCCAGGGCCATACTGGCGGCGGTGGCAACCCGATATCCCGATCATGCCGGGCACACCCTCACCTTCGGCATCCCGGGTAGCGAGGACCTCCGCATCGCCCGGCAAGCAACCGAAATCGCCGGATGGCACCATCATTTCGCCCCATTGACCCATGCCGACTGGTTGGAAAGCCGGTACCAACAGGTCTGGATTACCGATGGCTTGATCGAACTGACCCACTTGCATGGGTACGAGGCCATTCGCGACGCCTCCGGGTTCATGCCGGTGAATTTGAGCGGGTATGCCGGTGATGTGATCGCCGGCGGGGGATATCTCGCAAAAATCCCGGCCGACACCCGCCTGAACACGACGGATGCCGGGAAGTTCTATGGCAGATGGGTGCACGAGACCGCATTGCAATCCCCCTTCTTTGACATCGCCAAGGGGGAACCCCATCTGCTCATGCATCGGGTGCGCCGCTTCACCAACCATGGAACCATCAACACCCTACCCTGGATCCATCATCGCAAACCCTTTTTCGACAACCGGCTCATCGAGTGGATTTACGGCATACCGGATACCTACCGGGCTGAAAACCGGCTGTATGCGGCCGCCCTCAAACGGCATTTCGCCCCTTATTTCGAAACCATTCCCTGGCAGAAAACCGGCAAACCCGTGGGCAGATTGAACCCGCCGGGGTTCCCGATCCGCCCCCTGCTCAAAGCCGTGCGCCTGGCCAAGCAGATGATGGGGCTGGCCCCCAGGAAACAGTACACGGATTATCCGGCATGGATCCGGCAGAAAGAAACGGCAGGCATGCTCCACGACCTGCTCTCCGCTCCGGATGCCCGATACCGGATGTTCACGGACGACAACCTGGCCGAACGCTGGCTCACTCCCCATGTGAGATTCCGCATTCCGGACCACACGTCCAAAATCCTGCGCGCGGCAACCGTCGAAGTCTATTTGCGGAAAGCGCTGGGTTGAGGCCTAGAACAGCCCCGGTTCGTCGTTGGCCACCTTGTTGAGGCGGGGGTCGGCGGGCGTGATGGCCAGCTCGCCAGGGTCGGCGCTGTGGAGCAGATCGTACAGGTCGGCCTCGCGCAAGGCGGGGTCCAGCCAGGAGGCCTGATGGCCCGCCGGCAGCATGACCGGCATGCGGGGATGCAGCCCGGCCAGACCGGGAGACGCCGGTGCCGTGATGATGGTGAAGGTGGTGAGGGCCACCCCGTCGGGCGCTTTCCATACATCGAATAGGCCCGCGAAAGCGAACAGGCTGCGGCCCGGCCGGTGCACGTACTGCGGAATTTTGGCCGCATCGCCCGGCTTCCACTCGAAATACCCGTTGGCGGGCACCAGGCAGCGCCGCCTTCCCACCAGATTCCGGAAACTCGGCTTTTCCCTCAGGGTCTCCAGGCGGGCGTTGATGGCCTTGGCCCCACCTTTGGCATCGGCGGCCCAGGCCGGTACCAGCCCCCACCGCATGAGGGGCGCCACCAGGTCGCCGGCGCGTCCCCGCGCCACCACGGGCACGGCCCGCGTGGGTGCCACATTCCATACGGGCGCATAGGGTTCGGGCACCCGCGCCCCGAACCGCTTCTCCAGCTCCTCGGCCGGCGAAAAAACCGTGTATCTGCCACACATGCCGGCAATATCGGGAAAAGGTTTTCCATGTACCGAACATATATCATACATATATTCCGACATGGGTTACGACCTCACCCGGAATGTCCACCGGATCACCTTGTACAACACGGTTTCGGCCGCACAGCAGCATACCGATGCCCGCCCTCGGTTGTACCTGCATGTGGATATGAACTGCTTCTACGCCCAGGTGGAACAGCAGAGCTACAACCTGTTCGGCCTGCCCATCGTGGTGGGCGGGTGGCGTACCGAGGCCGGGCAGGCCCGGGGCATTGTGGCCACCAGCAGCTACGAAGCCCGCAAACTGGGCATCAAGACCGGCATGAGCGCCTTCGAGGCCGTGCAGCTGTGTCCGTACCTGGTGTTCATGCAGGTGCATTATGAGAAATACCAGGCCATATCGAAACAGATCCGCGCCGCGCTGGACCGCTTCTCGCCGGATGTGGAGGCCTATTCCATGGACGAGTTCTTCCTGGATGTGAGCCATTGGCGGAAGTCGGGGCCGGACGGTATCGCCCGCCGGGCCGACGAGCTGAAAGCGGCCGTGCGCAAGGCCTCGGGGTTGGTCAGTTCCGTGGGGATCGCCTTTTCCAAGACCTACGCCAAACTGGCCAGCGACCTGCACAAACCGGACGGACGGGTGCTGGTGCTGGACGAAGACGATGCCCGGCGCATCCTGCATCCCCTGCCGCTCAAGGAGGTGTGGGGCGTGGGTGCCAAGCGCTACATCAAGCTGCAGGGCCAGGGCCTGCACACCATCGCCGATGCCGTGGCCCGGGGGCCCGGCGCCTTCGAGTCGCTCTTCGGGGCCTATTTCGGGCGCATGCTCTTCGAAACCGTGACCGGCCGCGACCGCGCCAAAGTGGTGGACCCCGCCGACCACGTGCCCAAGGAAATCAGCTACATGCACACCTTCTCCTCCTGGACCGACGACCCCTGGCAGGTGGAGGGCGAGTGGGCCAAGGCCGTGGGCCAGCTCTGCTACCGCATGCGCGGCTATGCGCGCAAGGCCGTCAAATATGCCGGGTACATCCGTTTCCAGGACGACCATTGGCGGGGCATCTCCTTCGTGTTCAACACCCCCGGCGACACCAACCTGGACGACTACGTGCTCCCGGCCTGCCTCGAGGCCGGCATGCCCCTGGTGCGCCGCTACCTGGAGCAAGGCGCCCGCATCCGCGGCGTGGGCCTGCATACCATCGACCTGACCCCCGGCCGCCAGGCCGACCTCTTCTTCCAGGAAGATGAACGGGTGGCGGGCCTGTACCGGGCCATCGACACCCTCAACAACCGCTACGGGCTGGATACCCTGGTACACGCCTCCCGGGGGCACGACGTGGGCGGCAAAACCCACTTCTTCGACCGGAGCTGACGCATGCAACGGGGCACCTTCGAAAAGATCAACGTGTTGGCTTCCTTCGCCGGTTTCACCACCGACAAACAGAAGCGACGCCTCGTCCCCCACCGCTTTCTCATGCGGTCGGGAGAGAGGCATCGCATCGGGGAAGTGCGCCGTTCCTATACCGAGGTGGTGGGGGGCGCCAAACACGTGCATTTCGTGGTGCGCACCACCGAAGACCGCTGGTTCGACATCGTGTACGACAGCGGCGAACTGGCCTGGTACTGCGTGTTGGAAATCGAGGAGGGATTTCCGGAATGAAACGGATCTACTTGATGAGGGTCATGGTCCGCATCAGCACCTCGGCTCCCGCCTGCAACCGGTACAGGTAGATGCCGCTGGAGAGCCCGGCCGCATCGAAGGTGGCTAGGGCTTCGGCCACCGAAGTGCTGGTGCCCGGTGCCACCGCAATGCTGTGGGTTCCGGCCGGCAGTTCGAGGAACCCGGTGGCCGTGCCGAATTCGAAATCGGGGATGGCCAAGGCTCCGTTCAGATAGACATCCACCACGCGGGCGGCGGGGTCGGCGGAGTTGTGAACGACCTGCAGGTAGGCATCGGTCGTGGTTTGGGCAGACAGGGGAAGCGTGGCGGCGGTCAACCATACGATTCCCAGCAGACGGATCTTTCTGATCATGGCAAGTAAGGGTCTGGAGTTGAAGGGTTGCTTCGGTCGGGTCCCGGGCCGTTTCACCGGACGGGACATTCGCGCAAAGTGCGCCGCAACCCGGCTTCATTCCCTGCTTTGCATTGTTTTACCAACGCCGGAATCAGCGTTTCAGCAGCAGGGATTTGACCACATACAGCAATTCGTTGCGGTCGAAGGGTTTGGCCAGATACCCGTCGAAACCGGCCGCTTCGAAGCGTATGCGGTCGCTGGCCAGGGCATGCGCCGTGATGGCCACCACGAAGGGCCGTTCCAACAACTCCCTTTGGCGCACCCGTTCGAGCACGCGGAACCCGGCATCATCGGTCTCGAGTTGGATATCGGCCAGCACCAGGTCCAGGTCTTCCTCATCGATGAGGGAGAGGGCCCGTTTGAGGGAAGACGCCGTGCGCACCTGCCCCACCGGAGCCAGCACGCGTTGCAGCAGATGGCGGGTTTCGGTGTCGTCCTCCACCACCAGGATCGTGAACCGGCGCTTGAGCAGGGCGAAGGCGCGGTCGGCCATGGCCCAGGCCTCGGCACGACGATCGGGAGCGGCTTCGAGCGAGGACGGCAGCACGACCTTGAAGGTGGTTCCGATACCGGGAATGGAATCGACCGAGATTTCGGCGCCCAACCGATCCAGGATGCGTTTGGCCAAAGGCAGGCCCAGGCCGCCGTCGCCGGCCACTTTGCGGGTGGCATAGGGTTCGAACACCTGCTGGCGCAGCTCCCGCGACAGCCCGATGCCGGTGTCCTTGATGGTAACGACCCCGTGGTTCACGGCCACGTCCACTCCGCCTTTCATGGTCATGAACAGGCCGGCGCGCACCAATTGTACCATGGCCTGGCGGAACAGGCCCCGGTCCAACACCACGGGTTGTTCGGCCGGCACGGCCCGCACCCGCAACCGCAGATTCCGTTCGGTGGCCACATCCTTGAGTTCCCGGGCCACTTCCTCCAATTCGGCGGGCAGGGAGAACGATTCGGCCTTCAGTTCCACATCGCCCCGTTCCAACCGGACCAGGTCCCCCAGGGTGTCGAGGGTACGCATCATGCGGTCTGCGCTGGCCCGCATCATGTCCACCATTTCCAGGGTGGCGGCATCGGTCAGTTCGGTGGCCAGCAGGTCGGTGAACCCCTGGATGGCCGTCATGGGATTGCGGAGGTCGTGGGCCAGATGCGCCAGGAATTGGGCATGAAACCGCCGGTTGTGGTCCAGGGTCTGTTCGGCCTGGATGGCCCGTTCCTCGAGCAGGTGTTCGCGGGTGGCATCGGCCAGGCGGCAGACCAGGCGGAGGTGGTCGTCGTGGCGGAAGGTGCGGAATTCGACGCGCACAGCGGGCGACTCGCCCTTGCCGGCCCGGCGCAAGCGGATGGAATCGCCGGCCGGTTCGGCCTCGGTTTCCGGATCCAGGGCACGGGCCATGGCCCGGCGCAGGCGGGGGCGGTCGTCCTCCACCACCAGCAAGGCCAGGTCGCGACCGGTGATGCGGTCCGCCTCGCGGCCCAGCAGGTTGCAGGCCGCCGCGTTCGCACTGGTGATGCGCCCGTCGGTTTCGACCACGAGCATGCCTTCGGGGTGCGAATCGATGACGGCGGCGAAGGTGGAGGCATTCCGCCTGAGGGTGTCTTCGGCCCGGCGGGCGGCGGTCACATCGCGCAGCAGCAGCACGGCACCGATCCACGCGCCTTGGCCGTCTTTCAGGGCCGATACCCGGTAGCGGACCGGCGTATGATGGCCCAGCAGGTCCTTCATCCAGGCTTCCTGTTCGTCGGTGGGCAGGCGGCGGGTTTTGAGGGCCGCCACCACCGGATCGGCCAACAGCCGGCCGCCGGGCGCCTCGTACAGGCGTACCACCTCGTCCAGGTCGTACCCGGCCACCGCCTGGGGATCCCAGCCGGCCAGGCGCCCCGCCACCGGATTCATGAGCCGGATGCGGGCTTGGGCATCGGTGACCAGCAGGGCGTCCTGCATGCCTACCAAGGCGGCGGATAGCCATTGTTCCTGGTCGCGCAGGCGGGTTTGCAGGCGGCTTTTGACCACGGCCATCTGCACGGCGGTGGCCAGTTCCAGATCGCCGACCGGTTTCACCAGATACCCGAGGGGTTCGGCGGAGCGTGCGCGGGCCAGGGTGGGTTCGTCGGCATAGGCCGTGAGGAAGACCGACCCGATGCCATGGCGGTGCCAGAGGGCGACCGCGGTATCGATACCGTCGCGTTCGCCGCGGATGTGGATGTCCATGAGGACCACATCGGGGCGGGTCTGCACGGCCAGTGCGATGGCCGCGTCGGCGTTGTCGGCCGTACCGACCACCTCCCACCCCTGTTTGCGGATGCGTTGGGCCAACTCCGCGGCGAGGATGGCCTCGTCTTCGACGATCATGAGGCGGAAGGCGTCGCTCATCGGGTACGGCCCCTCCAATGGTGGGCGAACGCCTGTTCGAGGGCTCCGAGCGGATGCACGGAATCGGCCGGGAGATGGATGCCGGCCGTGAACCGGTCGCGCAGGGAACCGGGTTGGCACAGGCGTTGGCCGAACCGGCGGAGCACGTCGGGGTCGGCGCCGGAGCTCAGGCCCAAGCGGGCGAGCAGGTCGTGCATGAGGGCGTGGAAGAGGGGGCGGTCGTCTTTGGAGCGGCCCTGGCCTTCGAAACGGAGCACGGCGCACACGCCCAGCGTGCACCACCCCGTGCCCGTGCCGGCGGCGGCCGCATAGGTGAGGCGTTTGACATAAGGCCGGGCGGGGCCGCCGATAGGCACGGGCACGAACGCGCCGCGGGTGGCGGCCAACCAGGCCATACGGAGCCACCGGCGGCGGGCCGCCACCCGCGGCGGAGCCGGGGCGGGTGGCAGGGCGGGTGCCTCGGGCCAGGCGGTCCACCCGCCCCGGCCCTCGAGCAGCGGCCGGGCCCAGGCCAGCAGCTCGGCATACACCGTGGCGGCCGCTGCCTGCACCGGCGCCGGTACCGCGCCTGCGGCGCCGTACCGGCGCGCCGCCTCGAGCACCCAGGTGCGGGCCGCCATATGCCCCACCCGGAGGTCGGCATCGGGCACGGCGCCCGGCAACACGGCCAACGCCGTGGCGGCCCGCAGCACCACCTTCGCGCGGCCTTCCCATACGGGCAGCGGGGGGGGGCCGGGCGGGGCCCCCCCCCCCCCACCCCCCCCCCCCCCCCCCCCCCCGGACCCCCCCCGCCCGGGCCGGCCCGCCCCCACCACCCCCCCCCCAACCAACCCCCCCCCCAAACACC
>JANJTJ010000009.1 GCA_024711145.1 Balneolales bacterium | reverse complement strand
ATGATCCTGGAGGGCGGATCCATCGAAACCAACGGCGAAGGCGTGCTGCTCACCACCGAATCGGTACTGCTCACGCCCACCCGCAACCCGGATCTGGGAAAGGCGGAGATCGAGACCCGCCTGAAGGATTACCTCGGCATGGACCGGGTGATCTGGCTGAAGGACGGCCTGGCCGGCGACGATACCGACGGGCACATCGACGACCTCTCCCGGTTCCTGAATAAAACCACCATCCTGACCATGATCACCGACGATCCGAAGGATGTGAACTACCGGGCCCTTCAGGAAAACAAGGAGATTCTGGAAAGTACCGGGTTCGATATCGTGACCCTGCCCATGCCCACCACCCGCATCGAGGGCACCACGGTGGACGGCAGCGAGCATGTGCCGGCCAGTTATGCCAATTTCTACATCGCAAACGGGGCCGTGCTGCTGCCCGTGTACGACAAACGGTATGACGCCCAAGCGGTAGAGCTCTTCAGGCATTACTTTTCGGACCGGGAAATCATTCCCATCCCTTGCCAGGATCTGGTATTCGGGCAGGGCTCCATCCACTGCGTCACCCAACAACTCTATGCGTAACCTATTGATCGTATTGGGCATCCTGTGTTTCGTGGCCGCACCGGTCCGGGCCCAGCAAGCGGCCTCCAACGGCCTGTTCCTGGTCCCCACGGCCTACACCCAACCCAAGGGCACGCACAGCCTCAGTTCCTATGTGCTGTTGTTGTGGCAGTATTCCTATTCCCTCACCAATACCACCCACATATCGGCATTGACCTATTTCCCGGTAACCGCCGACCTGGTAACCCAGAGTTTCACCATCGGCATCAAGCAGCAGGTGTATCGAAGCGGGAACCTGGCCGTGGCCCTCACGGGTACCTATCAGGTAGCCAACGAATTGTATGGGGTAACCGCTGTTTCCTCCATCGGAAGTGAGGACAAATCGGTGCATGTGGGCGTGGGGCTGGGTGGAGACCTGATCGACGAGAGCGCCGGCACCTTGCTCACCTTCGGGGGGCGGTACCGCACCTCTCCCAAACTGAGCTGGATGGGTGAATTCATGACCACCACCTCCGCCATCGGCGAAGACGAGTTCCGGGGCTTGCTCACCCTGGGTATCCGCTACCATGTGACCGAGTCCTTCGTGGCCGACCTGGGTGGCATGCGGCCCATCACCAGCATAGACATGGGCGACTTCCTGGCACTTCCCGTCCTCAAGGTCACCTTCGAGTTCTGAATGTTGTAAATTCGGGTTCGATTCATCCCGGAACCCGTTTTCACTCCTTGGAACCTGTCCCTTCCGACGTGCGCTTCGAGACCGTCATCGGTCTCGAAGTACACGCCCAGCTGCTCACCGCGAGCAAAGCCTTCGCGCCCGTCGCCACCGAATTCGGTGAGGCACCCAACACCCAGGTGAGCCCCCTCTGCCTGGGGCACCCGGGCACCCTGCCGGTTCTCAACGAGAACCTGGTCCGGTTCATCGTGAAGATGGGCTTGGCCACCAATTGCTCCATCGCCCCGCACTCCATCTTCGCCCGGAAGAACTACTTCTATCCGGATCTGCCCAAAGGGTATCAGATCTCCCAATTCGATACCCCCATCTGCCACGACGGATGGGTGGACATCGAGCTGGAAGACGGGTCCACCAAGCGCATCCGCATCAAGCGGATCCACATGGAAGAGGATGCCGGCAAATCCATCCACGACCAGGACCCCTACCATACCCTGGTGGACCTGAACCGGGCCGGTACCCCGTTGATCGAAATCGTGACCGAGCCGGACATCGCCTCGCCGGCCGAGGCCTACGCCTATCTGACCCGCATCAAGCAGTTGGTCCAGTATCTGGAGATCTGTGATGGGAACATGGAGGAGGGCAGCCTGCGCTGCGACGCGAACGTGTCCATCCGTCCGGTTGGCCAGCAGGAGCTCGGTACCCGCACCGAGATCAAGAACGTGAACAGTTTCCGCAACGTGGAGCGGGCGCTGCATTATGAGATCCGCCGGCAGGAAGCCGTGATCCGCGGGGGCGGGAAAGTGGTGCAGACCACCCTGCTCTGGGATGCCAACAAATTGGAGACCCGCGAGATGCGCTCCAAAGAGGAAGCGCACGACTACCGCTATTTCCCCGAGCCGGACCTGCCGCCCGTGGTGGTTACCGAGGCCTTCCTGGAATCGGTTCGGGCCGAATTGCCCGAACTGCCAGAAGCGCGCCTGCAGCGCTACCGGGCCCATGGCGTTCCCGATTTCGATGCCATGGTGCTGACCGAAGACAAAGACAAAGGCGATTATTTCGATACCGTCGTTTTCGGTCAACCGGTTACCCTGCGCAACCGGGATGCTTTCCGTGCCACCCGGGCCGACATCAAGATGGCCAGCAACGTGGTCACCAATTTGGTGGCCAACATCCTGAACGAACGCAAACTGGGCATCCGCGAGCTGCCGGTGGAGGCCCACCGTCTGGCCGACGCCCTGAACCTTCGGGCGGCCGACACCATCAGTTCGAACGGCCTCACCGACCTCATCCTGGCCATGGTGGAGGATCCGCGTGATGCGAAAACCCTGGCTGAAGAAAAGGGTCTCATTCAGAACAGCGACACCTCCTTCCTCGAGCCCTTGGTAGAGCAGGTGCTCGATGCCAACCCCGACAAAGTGGCGGCTTTCAACGCCGGCAAAGACGGGTTGCTCGGCTTCTTCGTGGGCCAGGTGATGCGCATGTCGCAGGGAAAAGCCAATCCCCAGCTCGTGAACGGGCTGGTCATTTCCAAACTCAAGGACCGCGCATGAGCCGTTTCCTACTGATGACCGCGGTGCTGATGGTCGGAGCCATCGCCTGCACGCGGCCCGACCCCTTGCCCACCACCACCTTGGTGAGTGGCACCATCACGGTAGACAATGCCGACGCACAGGCCGATTTCAGCGGCATCCAGGTGCGGGTGTTCACCCAGGTGGGCCTCGGGATCGACACCCTGTTCTCGGCCGAAACCGACCTGGACGGCCGGTTCAGCGGTATCGCCCGCATACCGGCCACCGGGTTGTACGAGCTGGCCGTTTTCCGCAACGGCCGCTTGCTGCATGTATCGGACGTGGTACTGGCGCCCTACGACACCGTCACCATTTCGGGGACCATCCCCCGGTTGGCCGAAACCTTCCGGGTGGAATCGCCACAGAACCTGGCCTGGGCCACCTACAAACGCCTCGACCGCCAATTCGAGCGCCTCATGGTACTGGCGCAAACCGGGCTGCTCACCGCCGATTCCACGCTGGCCCTCATGGTGCAATGGAGCGACCTGTTCTGGAGCATGAACGACAAACACCCGACCACCTTCGCCGCCCAGGCGGCTTCGGTACAAGCCGTGCAATTGCTCAACGGCGTGGACGACACCCGCATGATGGACCGTCTGGCCGCCCTGCCCGACGACAGCATCGGGCTCGAGGCCGAGCTCGTCTTCGGTGGCGACTACCATTTCCGCACTACCGGGCTGGATAAAGCCCTGGCCTATGTGGATTCCGTGCGCCGTGCGGCAGACCTGCCCTTGGCCGACCGCCGTGCCGGTCGCCGCCGCATCGAATTGCTCATAGCCGAAGGCGATGCCGCCCGTGCTACCGACGAGACCCGTGCCTACCGCGCCGCACAACACCAGCCGGCCGAGCAGGCCTGGGCCGAAAACCTGCTCTATGAACTGGAGAATCTGATTCCCGGCAAACCCATGCCGGCCTTCACGATTCCCATGATCACCGATTCCATCTCCACGGAAACCCTCAGGGGCACCACCTACCTGATCGAATTCGTGAGCCTGCGCGACCGGGACTACCAGCAGAACCATCCGCGTCTGGTGCGCCTGCACCAGCGTGCCCGTGCCGCCGGCATGGTGTTCATCACCGTGCCCATAGACCTGGAGATGGCCGTGTACGACGGCTTCTTCACCGAACGTCCGTTGACCTGGCCCGTGGCTCCGCCGGGGGCATTCGACCGCAGCGGCATCGGCCGCACCTTGCGGGTTGACCGCGTGCCCACGCGCTTCCTGGTCGGGCGCGACGGCATCATCCTGGACCGCTACCTCACCACCGATCTCGACGAGTTGGTGGCCGACCTCGACCTGCTCATCCAAGCTCCCAATCCCTGATGCGTCGTCCTTATCTGATCGCCGGCAACTGGAAAATGAACCAGGGCCCCGCCCAAACGGAAGCCTTTTTCGGCGCCTTCTCCGCGCCCTCACACCCCGAAGTGGAGGCCCTGCTGTGTGTGCCTTTCGTATCGCTGCAGCAAGCCCTGGCCAAAGCCGGTGCCTGCCGCATCGGTGCGCAGAACCTGCATTTCGAAGAGAACGGGGCCTATACCGGTGAGATCAGCGCATCCATGCTACAGGAGATGGGCGTGACCCACGTGATCGTGGGGCACTCCGAACGGAGGCAGTACTTCGGTGAGACCGACGCCATCGTGCTCAGGAAAGTGAAGAAAGCGCTCGAGCATGGCCTCACGCCCATCCTCTGCGTGGGCGAAGTGTTGGCCGAACGCAAAGCCGGTGCCCAGGAACGCGTGGTGGGCGCCCAGGTGGATGCCGTCTTCGGCGCGTTGTCGGCAGCCGAACGCATGGCCACCGTGATCGCCTATGAACCCGTATGGGCCATCGGCACCGGCGAGACCGCCACCCCCGAACAAGCCCAGGCCATGCATGCCTTCATCCGCAGCCGGGTACCGGCCGAGGTGCGCATCCTGTACGGCGGCAGCATGAATGCCGCCAATGCGGAAGCCTTGCTCTCGCAGCCGGATGTGGACGGCGGCCTGATCGGTGGCGCCAGTCTCAAACCCGATACGTTCCGGTCCATCGTGGACACGGCCATCCGATTACGTTGACCATGGAAACCCACTCCGTGCTGCTGATCGGTGGTGGCGGGCGTGAACACGCCCTGGCTTGGGCCCTCGCCCGCAGCCCCCACCTCGGTGCCCTACACATCGCTCCGGGAAACCCCGGTACCGCTCAACTGGGCACGAACGCGGATCTGGATATCGACGACCACGAAGCCGTGCTCGACTATATCGAATCCCACGGTATCGATCTGGTCGTGGTGGGTCCCGAGCAGCCCCTGGTCGACGGCCTCACCGATTATCTCGAAGATTACGGCGTGAAAGTATTCGGGCCGTCCAAAGCCGCCGCCCAGCTCGAAGGCAGCAAAGCCTTCGCCAAAGCCCTCATGCGGAAATACGGCATTCCCACCGCCGATTACGCCGTGTTCGACCGGCACGAATTGGCCGCACTCACCGGCCATATCGAAACCCGTACCGATTGGCCCATGGTGCTCAAAGCCGACGGGTTGGCCGCCGGCAAAGGCGTGTTCATCTGCCAGGATGCCGCCGAAGCCCTCATGCGGGTCGAAACCATCCTGAACGATCCGGGCCTGAGCGCCGCCGCCGACCTGTTCGTGGTGGAGGAATGCATGACCGGCGAGGAAGTCTCCGTGTTCGCCCTGTGCGACGGCCACCAGGCCCGGATCCTCGGCTGGGCCCAGGACCACAAACGCGTCGGCGAAGGCGACACCGGCCTGAACACCGGCGGCATGGGGGCCTATGCACCCGCACCCATACTGGATGCCGCCGCCCTCGAGCACATCCGCTTGCAGATCGTGCAACCCACGCTGGACGCCATGGCCGGCGAAGGCACCCCGTTCCGCGGCATGTTGTATTGCGGCCTGATGATGACACCCGCCGGCCCCAAAGTGGTCGAGTACAACTGCCGCTTCGGCGATCCCGAGTGCCAGGTGCTCATGCCGCTGCTCGAAACCGACCTCATCGAAATCATGCTGGCCTGCGTGCATGGGCGGCTGGAGCACCAGCCCGTCGACATGCGGACCGGCTACGCCTGTTCCGTGGTGCTGGCCAGCGGCGGGTATCCGGGGGCCTATGCCAAAGGCCATCCCATCACCGGCCTGGGCGAGGACACACCCGACTCCGTGGTCTTTCACAGTGGCACCCGCCGCACCGAAGATGGTACCTTGGTGACGAACGGCGGCCGGGTTCTGAATGTGGTGGGCTTGGGCAACACCTTGCCCGATGCCATCGCCGCCGCTTATGCCCGGGTATCCGGCATCCGGTTCCAGGATATGTACCACCGCCGCGACATAGGCACCAAAGGATTGGCCCGCTTGGGCCTACGCACATGATCCTCACCCTGCTGCTGGTCTGGTTCGCCGCCTCCGATTCCTTGGTGTTGCGATTCACCGAGGCCACAGCCATGGCATCCACTCCCGACGGGACCATCTATGTGGCCGATGCCGGTGCCCGCAGCGTGGTTGTTTGGGATTTCGGCAAAGACCCGCTGGTGTTGCGCCTGGGCATGCGTCCCACCGATGTGGAACCTACCAACGGCCTGGTGATCGGCGTGGCCGATGCCGGCGCCGAACGGGTGCGTCTGTACGACCGCCGCATGGTGGAGACCGGCGCCATCCGCATGCTGCGGGCCGAGCCTGTCCGCATCAGTTCCAACCGGTTCGGCGAATGGTTCGTCTGGGATGCGGCCTCCGAGCGGGTGCGTAAATTCCGGGCCAACGGCGAGGCCGATACCGCTTTCCCCGAACGGCTGCCCGAGCTCGACCAACCCGTGGTGGACCTGCTGGCCCGGGGAGACCGCCTCTTCGTGCTGGCCGAAGCGCCCGATATGGGCGCCGTTTTGCACATCTTCGACCGTTTCGGCGCCTACCGGGGGTTCCGTCCCGCCGGGCGCAATGCCCGTTCCCTCAGCTGGGTGGTGGATGGGCCCGCCGTGGTGGGTGCCGACGGCATCCGCCTGTTCGATGCCGACCTGCGCAACGCCGGCATCGACACGCACCGCCAGCCCGACATCATCGATGCCGAATTCACCCGCGGCATCTGGTTCCTGCTCACGCCCGGCGGCCTCATCCGCCATGAATGACCTCGCCCGCTTCCGCATAGAGGCCCAGCCCGACGACATCACCTGCGGGCCCACCTGCCTGCATGCCGTCTATCAGTTCCACGGCGATGCCATGCCCCTGGCCGACGTCATCGGGCAGGTCCGCACCCTCGAGGAAGGCGGCACCCTGGCCGTCCTGCTGGCCCTGCACGCCCTCCGCCGCGGGTACCAGGCCACCATCCACACCTTCAATCTGCACGTCTTCGACCCGAGCTGGATGGAACTGGACCGGGCCGGACTCATCGCCAAGCTGAAGGCCCAGGCCCTGGCCAAACACGACCGCAAATTGCGCAAGGCCAGCCTGGCCTACATCGAATTCCTGCAGGCCGGCGGCATCCTGCGCATGGACGACCCCAATCCCAAGCTCATCCGCGGCTACCTGAACAAGGGCATTCCCGTGCTCACCGGGCTCAGTGCCACCTGGCTCTACCAATGCCCGCGCGAGATCGGCGAAGAGAACCGGTATGATGATGTGGCCGGCACACCCATGGGTCATTTCGTGGTGCTGGCCGGGTACGATGCCGAACACAAATCCGTACGTGTGGCCGACCCCCTGCATGTCAATCCGGGCTTTTCGGGTCCCTATTATGATGTGGGCATGGACCGTCTGATCGGCTCCATCCTGCTGGGAATCGTCACCTACGACGCCAATCTCCTCATCCTGACGCCCCACTGATGGAACCCCTCGTTGTTGTGAACAACCCGGCCGATTGGCAGCTCGATGTACCCGGTGTGCGGGTGGTATCGGCCCGCCAATACCTCACCGATCCCTCCTTTGTGGAAATGGAGAAAGCCAAGGTGTACAACCTGTGCCGCAGCTACCGCTACCAGGCCAACGGCTACTATGTGTCGTTGCTGGCCGCGGCCCGGGGCCATCGGGTGTTGCCCAGCATTTCCACCATCCAGGATCTCAAATCCCAGACCCTCATCCGGTTCGTGAGCGACGACCTGCACGAACTCATCCAGAAGAGTCTGGCCCCGATCCGGCACGATAGCTTCACGCTGAGCATCTATTTCGGCCGGAACACCGCCAAACGGTACGACAAACTGGCCCAGGAGCTGTTCGGGGTGTTCCAGGCTCCTTTCATCAAAGCCGAATTCGAACACAGCGGGTCGGTATGGCGGTTGGTCAGCCTCAGGCCCATGTCCACCAGCGACATCCCCGAAGACCACAAACCCTTCGCGGTGAGTACCTGCCAGGATTATTTCGACGGGAAGAAGACCGCCGTGCCCAAGCGCTTCGTACCGCGGTACGACATGGCCATCCTGGTGAATCCGGACGAGGCCGACAGCCCGAGCGATGCCAAAGCCTTGCAGAAATTCGAGAAAGCGGCAGAAAGTCTGGGCATCGGTGTGGAGTTCATCGGCCGCGACGACTACGGCCGCCTGGCCGAGTTCGACGCCTTGTTCATCCGCGAGACCACCAATGTGAACCACCATACCTACCGGTTCGCACGCCGGGCCGCCGCCGAAGGGTTGGTGGTCATCGACGATCCGGAGTCCATCCTCCGGTGTTCGAACAAGGTGTATCTGGCCGAGTTGTTGCGCCATCACGAAATCGCCCATCCCCAGACGCTCATCCTCCACAAAGACAATGTGGATACGGTGGGCGCCGCTTTGGGCTTTCCCTGCATCCTCAAACAACCCGACAGCGCCTTTTCGGTCGGCGTGGTGAAAGTGGACGATGAGACCGAACTGGCCGCCGCCATCGGGCCCATGCTGGAGCGTTCCGACCTGGTGGTGGCGCAGGCGTTCATGCCCACCGAATACGACTGGCGCATCGGCATCCTCGACCGCAAGCCCCTGTTCGCCTGCAAGTATTTCATGGCGCGCAAGCATTGGCAGATCATCAACCACAAGGCCGAGGGTACCAAGCGCTACGGCAGTTGGGAGACGGTACCCGTGGAACTGGCACCCAAATCGGTGCTGCGCAACGCGTTGGCCGTGGCCAACCTGATCGGCGACGGCCTCTACGGGGTGGACATGAAACACGTGGGCGACCGCGCCTACGTGATCGAGGTGAACGACAACCCCAACATCGATTCGGGGGTGGAGGATGCCATGCTGAAAGACGACCTGTACCTGCGGGTGATGCGGGTATTCCTGGAACGCATCGAAGAACGCAAACGCGCACGCAAATCCTATTGACCCATGGCCTGGTCCCTGTTCGAAGTCTTCGGTGTAGAGATGGAATACATGATCGTGGATCGGGAGACCCTGGATGTGCGTGCCGTGGCCGACCGCTTGCTGGAGGCCGCCGCCGGTCGGGTGACCGAGGAATTCGAGGCCGGCGCGCTTACCTGGTGCAACGAATTGGCCGCCCACGTCATCGAGCTGAAAACCACCGAACCCGTTCGGGACCTGCATGGTCTGGGTGCGGTATTCCGGGCCGACATAGCCCGCATCGAGGCCTTGCTGGAACCCATGGGATGCCGGTTGTTGCCCACCGCCATGCATCCCTGGATGGATCCGCATACCGAAATGCGGCTGTGGCCATACGGCTATGGCGAAATCTACCAGGCCTTCGACCGCATCTTCGATTGCCGGGGGCACGGGTGGGCCAACCTGCAGAGCACGCACCTGAACCTGCCCTTCGCCGACGACCGGGAATTCGGCATCCTGCATGCCGCGGTACGGGCCGCGTTGCCCTTGCTGCCGGCCGTCGCCGCCAGCTCGCCCTTCATGGACGGGGCGGATACCGGCATACTGGACAACCGCTTGGCCGTGTACCGCACCAACGCCGCCCGGATTCCGTCGGTAACGGGTCGGGTGATTCCCGAGCCCGTCTTCACGGAAGCCGGCTATCGGAAAGAGATACTTGGGAGGATGTATGAAGACATCGCTCCGTTGGATCCGGCGGGTGTATTGCAGGACGAATGGCTGAACGCGCGGGGGGCCATAGCCCGGTTCGACCGGGGCAGCATCGAGATCCGCGTGTTGGACCTGCAGGAGACACCCGAAGCCGATGTGGGCATCCTGCACCAGGTGGTGGCGCTCGTGAAACGCCTGGCCGCGCGTGCCGAAGAGGCGGCCCGCCTGCCGCAGGACGTGCTGGTGCGCACCTACGAGGAGGCGGTCCGCCTGGGGCCCGGCGCGGTGGTCGCCGACGGGGCCTATCTGGAGCTGCTCGGGTTGCCGACCACCGCGCCGGCCCCGCTGGGCGCGGTCTGGCGCCACCTGTACGCGCCCAGCGGAGACCGGCCCGCGGACACCGCCTTCGAGCGCATACTCGACCGCGGGCCGGTAGCCGCGCGCCTGCGGCGCGCGGCCGCAGCCCGGCCCGATCGGGCCGGGCTGCGGGCCTTGTACCGCCGCCTGGCCGACAATCCGGACTCGGTTTGAATTAGCCCGAAATCCGGCCGGAAAGCCCTTTCCGGCCGGCGTGGAGCCGTATATTCCGGCTCCACAACCTCAAGGTCATCCGCATCCTCATGCTTACCCTGTTGACCGCGTTCCAGAATTCGGTCGGGCGCAAACTCCTCACCGGTGTCACCGGCATCGCCCTCGTCCTCTTCCTGATCACGCATCTTTCGGCCAACCTCACCCTGTTCGCCGTACCCGATCCCATCGATAACGCCGACAACGTCTTCAACCAATACGCCCTCTTCCTCAAGAACCTGGGGTGGTTGCTGTACGTGGCCGAAATCGGCCTGGCGGCCATCTTCCTCATCCACGCCTATCTGGGTGCGGCCATCTGGTGGCGCAAACGCCAAGCCCGCCCCGAGGCCTATGTGGTAACCGCCAGCAAGGGCGGTGCCAGCCGCCAAAGCTTCTCCTCCCGCACCATGATCGTGAGCGGCCTGCTGCTGTTCGTGTTCATGTTCATGCACCTGAAGACCTTCAAGTTCGGTCCGGGATGGAACCCCGCCGATGCCGGCTACACGGCAATCCTGGCCGACGGCACCCAGATCCGCAACCTGTCCAAGCTCACCATCGAGATCTTCCGGGACAGCCTGGGCTACGTGCTCTTCTATTGCGGCATCATGGTCATGCTGGCCTTCCATCTGCGCCACGGGGTGTGGAGCGCCTTGCAAAGCCTGGGTGCCATGAGCAAAGGGGCCGCACCGGTGGTGTACACCGTGGCCGGCCTCATCGGCATCGCCATCGCATTGGGCTTCTTCGTCCTTCCCATCTGGATCTACATCGTGCACTGACCATGGCCTCCAACGAAACGTCTCCCCGGCTCGAAAGCCATATCCCTCCCGGCCCGCTGGCTCAGAAATGGTCTTACCATAAAGACCATGTGAAGCTGGTGAACCCGAACAACAAGCGGAAATACACCATTCTGGTGGTAGGTACCGGGTTGGCCGGCGCATCGGCCGCGGCCTCGCTGGCCGAGCTCGGCTACAACGTGAAGGCCTACTGCATCCAGGATTCGCCCCGCCGGGCCCACTCCATCGCGGCCCAGGGGGGCATCAACGCGGCCAAGAACTACAAGAACGACGGCGACAGCGTCTTCCGCCTGTTCTACGATACCGTGAAAGGGGGCGACTACCGCGCCCGCGAGGCCAACGTGCACCGCCTGGCCGAGGTGAGCAACCTGATCATCGACCAATGCGTGGCCCAGGGCGTACCCTTCGCCCGCGAGTACGGCGGCCTGCTCGACAACCGGTCCTTCGGGGGCGCCCAGCTCTCCCGCACCTTCTATGCGCGGGGCCAGACCGGCCAGCAACTGTTGCTCGGCGCCTACTCCGCCATGATGAAAATGGTGGATGCCGGCAAGGTGCAGCTCTACGCCCGCCACGAGATGCTGGACCTGGTAGTGGCCGACGGCCACGCCCGCGGCATCATCTGCCGCAACCTGGTTACCGGTGAGATCGAGCGGCACGCCGGCGACGCCGTGCTTTTGTGCACCGGCGGCTACGGCAACGTGTTCTACCTGAGCACCAACGCCAAAAACTCGAACGTGACCGCCGCCTGGCGGGCCCACAAACGCGGCGCCTTCTTCGCCAACCCCTGTTTCACGCAGATCCACCCGACCTGCATCCCGGTTTCGGGCGATTACCAGAGCAAACTCACGCTCATGTCCGAGTCGTTGCGGAACGACGGGCGCGTATGGGTGCCCAAGGCCAAAGGCGACAAACGCAACCCCAACGACATTCCCGATAACGAGCGCTACTACTACCTGGAGGAGCGCTATCCGAGCTTCGGCAACCTGGTGCCCCGCGACGTGGCCTCGCGCAACGCCAAACAGGTCTGCGATGAGGGTCATGGTGTGGGCGATACCGGCCTGGCCGTGTACCTCGATTTCCGCGACGCCATCAAACGCGACGGGCGCGACAAGATCGCCAGCCGCTACGGCAACCTGTTCGACATGTATGAGAAGATCATGGGCGAGAATCCCTACGAACAGCCCATGAAGATCTACCCGGCCGTGCACTACACCATGGGCGGCCTCTGGGTGGATTACAACCTCATGAGCACCGTGCCAGGACTCTTCGTGCTGGGCGAGGCCAATTTCAGCGACCACGGTGCCAACCGTTTGGGCGCCAGCGCCTTGATGCAAGGGTTGGCCGACGGCTACTTCGTCATTCCCTACACCCTGGGCGACTACCTGGCCGGCCGTTCGGTGCCCAAGGTCGATACCGACCACGAGGCCTTCAAATCGGCCGAGCACGATGCCGTTTCGCGCATCCACAAGCTGCTGTCGGTCAAGGGCAAACGCACCGTCATCGATTTCCACCGCACCCTGGGCAAGATCGTGTGGGACGAAATCGGCATGGCCCGTACCGAGGAAGGCCTCAAGAAAGCCATCGGCCAGATCCGCGCCCTCAAAGAGGAATTCTGGAAGGATGTGTATGTGCCCAGCGAAGCCAGCACCTACAACAAGTACCTGGAATATGCCTGCCGTGTGGCCGATTTCTTCGAACTGGCCGAACTGATGGCCATCGATGCCCTCGACCGGGATGAGTCCTGCGGGGGACATTTCCGCGAGGAGCACCAGACGCCCGAAGGCGAAGCCAAGCGGAACGACGAGAAATTCGCCTACGTGGCCGCTTGGGAATACCTGGGCGAAGGCCAGGCCCCGGCGCTTCACAAAGAAGCCCTGCAATTCGAAACCGTAGCCCTCACCCAACGCAGTTACAAGTAATGAGCACGATGACGATCAACCTGAAGGTGTGGCGCCAGAAGAACGGATCCACACCGGGCACCCTGAAAGACTACCGGGTAGAAGGGGTGAACGACCATATGTCCTTCTTGGAGATGTTCGACCATCTGAACGAGCATCTGATGTTGCGAGGGGAGGAGCCCATCGAGTTCGACCACGACTGCCGCGAAGGCATCTGCGGCAGCTGCAACCTGGTGATCGACGGCATACCGCACGGGCCGCAGAAAGGCACCGCCGCCTGCCAGTTGCATATGCGCCATTATTCCGATGGGGCCACCATCACCGTGGAACCCTGGCGGGCCGCGGCCTTCCCGGTCATCAAAGACCTGGTGGTGGACCGTAGCGCCTTCGACCGCATCCAGGCGGCCGGCGGGTACATCAGCGTGAATACCAATTCCGCACCCGACGCCAACGCCATCCCCATCAGAAAGGAAGACGCCGACATCGCCTTCGACTATGCCGCCTGCATCGGTTGCGGAGCTTGTGTGGCCGCCTGCCCGAACGCGTCGGCCAGCCTGTTCACCGCCGCCAAGATCGCGCAATTCGCCCGCCTGCCCCAAGGCGCGCCCGAGCGCGAACGCCGCGTGGTGCGCATGGTGGAGCAGATGGAGAAGGAAGGGTTCGGCGATTGTTCCAACCACGGCGAATGCGAAGCCGTTTGCCCGAAAGAGATCTCGATCCAAGCCATCGCGGAAATGCGCCGCGAATACATGAAAGCCATCATGTGAGACAGGCCCTCGAGGTCCTGAAACGCTACTGGGGGTACGACGCCTTCCGACCGGGACAGGACGACGCCGTGCGCGCCGTGCTCGCCGGTCGCGAAACCCTGGTACTGTTCCCCACCGGCGGGGGCAAGTCGCTCTGTTTCCAGGTACCTGCCCTGGTGCTGCCCGGCACCACGTTGGTCGTTTCGCCCCTGGTCGCCCTCATGCACGACCAGGTGGACGCCCTCATCCGGGCCGGCATACCGGCCACCTACGTGAACAGCTCCCTCTCCCGCCGGGAGATCGAGCAACGGTTGGTGAACGCCCGCAACGGCATGTACAAACTGCTGTATGTGGCCCCGGAGCGGTTGGAATCGTCCCAGTTCCAGCAGGATGCCCCCAACATGGGTATCAGCCTCGTGGCCGTGGACGAAGCCCATTGCATATCGGAATGGGGGCACGAGTTCCGCCCGCCGTACCGGCGCATCCGCACTGCTTTAGATCCGGTGCTTCCGGGTGCCCGGTGGATGGCCCTCACGGCCACGGCCACCCCCGAAGTGCGCAAGGACATCCTCGACAGCCTGGGATTCAAAAATCCGGTGGTCGTATCCAAGGGGTTCGGGCGCCCCAACCTGAAATGGTGGGTGTTGCCGGCGTCCAACAAGGACGAACGGCTGTTATCCATGGTGCGCAAGGCGCCCGGGTCGGGGCTCATCTATGCCGGAACACGCAAGGGCTGTGCCGATATCGCCCGCCGGGTGTCCGACGCCGGCATCCCCTGCGTACCCTATCATGCCGGACTCGAATCGGCCGAGCGCAAACGCATCCAGGAAGATTGGGTGGCGGGAAGGATACCCGTGGTGGCGGCCACCAACGCCTTCGGTATGGGCATAGACAAACCCGATTGCCGATGGGTGATCCACTATGAATTGCCCGGCAGTCTGGAAGCGTATTACCAGGAAGCCGGCCGTGCCGGTCGCGACGGGAATCCCGCGTTTCCGACCTTGCTGACCCGCCCGTCCGATGTGGAGACCGCACGCCGGCGCATCAGCAACGGCTACCCCGACCGCACCCGTCTGCAGCTGGTGTACGACACCACCTGCGACGCCCTGCATCTGGCGGTGGGCTCGGAACCCGAGGAAGCCGGATGGCTCGATGCCGCCGATGTGGCCAAACGTGCCGGCATACCCGTGCCCCAGGTGGAGACCGCCTGGCGGTCGTTGCAAACCCATGGTCTGTTGGCGGTGGAAAGCCCCGACGAAGACCGCGTCGGTATCCGGTTCGTGCCGGATCTGGACGGCATGCGCGATTGGATCGCACGGCAGAAATCGGAGCGGAAACGGGATTTCGTGGACCGGTTGTTCCGCCTGGTCGGCCCCGACAGCACCAAGGAAACCGTCTGGATGGGGGAGCAGGTGCTTCTGGAAGACCTGGCCATCACCCGCAACGCATTGATCAAGGGGCTGCGGGTGCTCGAACAGGACCGGCTGCTCACCTGTTCCACTACCCACGGGCGGTGGGCGGTACGCCCCACCAGTGCCCGATTGCGCAAACTGCCCCTCACCAAAGAGGACGTGGAGCGGCACCGGAACCGGTTGTTGGAAAAGCTGGAGCTCATGCAGGGATATGTGGATACCCCGGGTTGCCGTACCGCCTATATCCGCCGGTATTTCGGAGAAACCGAAGTACCCGACCGCTGCGGCTTCTGCGACCGCTGCCTGGCGGTGTCGGGTGCCACCGGGCTGGATGCGACCCGCATCGGCGAGGTGGAAGCCCTGCTCCGCAAACCGCACACCCTGGTGGCCCTCGAAACGGCCACCGGAATCGGCCGCGAAGGGCTGAAACCCGTGCTTGAATTGCTGGTGCGCGAAGGCCGGGTGCTGCTGGTCAAGGGATCGTATCGCGCTGCGAAAGCCTGACCTTCTCCTCGGCCAGGCGTTGCTCCACGAGGCGCAGGTCGTCCAATACCCGGCTCCATCGCGCTTTCTGCCCATCCACATCCATCATGTACACGGCATGGGCCGAGTCGAATTGGCCCGGCCGTACGCCGTTGGCATCCAATGCCTGCAGGAAAAGGGCCGATGTGAGCGCGGTGTCGAGGGTGGTTTCATACACGGCACGCACCAACGCCGCCTCGCCCAGCAATTTCACATAGAGGTCTTCCGGAATCGGCGCCACCTCCGGCCGTTCGCAGGCCGCCCAACCCAGGCATGCCAGAAGCACCCAACGGATCATGGATTCAGGGGTCTGAGGACCACTTCGTCGATGAGCACGTGGTCGGGCATGCGCACCACATCGATCAATACCCGGGCCAGGTCTTCGGCCTGAAGGGGCTGTGCGGACGACCCGCGGATGCCTCCGTTGAAATCGGTGGCGATGGAACCCGGAAACAGGCAGGTGACCTTGATGCCGTGACCCCGCAATTCCTTCATGAGGGCGTCGCTGAATCCCCGCAGGCCGTATTTGGTGGCGTTGTAGCCGGCCAGCCGCGGGTTGCCTATGCGTCCGGCCACGGAAGCGATGTTCACGATGTGCGTGACGGCCGGATTGGCCTTCAGGTGGGGCACCAAGGCATGCGTCAGATTGAACACGCCCGTCAGGTTCACGGCCAACATGGCATCCCAATGGGCGGGATCCAACTGGTCGATTTCCGCGAAATGGCCGATACCGGCATTGTTGACCAGCAGATCGGGGCGGTGCGTGTCGGAGAAGGTGGCAGCCACCCAGGCGTCGATGCCGGCGCGGTCGGTAACGTCCAGCGGCACGGGGTGGAAGGCGGCGCCCAGCCGCCCGCGCAGCTCCTGCAGGCGGTCGTTGCGGCGGGCCAGGCCATACACGGTGGCCCCGGCACGGATCAGATGTTCGGCGAAGGCCACGCCCAGGCCGGCGCTGGCACCGGTCACGATGGCGGTCTTGTGATGGAGGTCCATGGGAAATGGTATTTTGATGACAAGATACCCGAACCGCCGCACATGCTGTACCTCGATGCCGGAAACACCCGCGTGAAAGCGGCCCGATGGAACGGGTCGGGCTGGGAGTCCGCATCGGAATGGGAGGCCGACGCCGCGCAGGGGCGGGCCGTGGGGGTTGCGGTGGTGGCCTCGGCACGGGATCGGTGGCCTTTGGTGCGGTGGTTGCGCCTGGAGGATGTGCCAGCGGCCCGCATGGGCTACGGAACCCCGCAGACCCTGGGGCTGGACCGCTTTGCGGCGTGCGCGGGCGCCTGGGCCGCCAGCGGTACCGATGTGGTGGTGGTGGATGCCGGCACGGCCGTCACCATCGACCACATGGATGCGGCCGGGGTGTTCCGGGGCGGGGTCATCATGCCCGGCCTGCGCCTGTTCGAGGACAGCCTGCAACGACATGCGCCCGCGCTACCGGCCGTGGAACGCGGGTTGCCGGCCTCGTGGCCGCCGGCCAGCACGGCCGATGCCCTCAGATGGGGGCTCACCGGCAGCTGGATCGCCGCCGTGAGCGCCCACGTGGACCGCTTCCGAGCGGAACGACCTCACGCCGAAGTATGGGTCACCGGTGGCGATGCGGCCTTGCTGGGTGGTGTGGGCCGTTACGAACCCTGGCTCGTGCTCGACGGCCTGCGGCGGCTTATGCCTCCGCAGCACCCAAGCGGCGGGTGATCAGGGCATCGAGCATTTCGAGCGCCGCCGGGTTCTCCCCGCCGTGGGGGATGATCACATCCGCATAGCGTTTGGTGGGTTCCACGAACTCCAGGTGCATGGGCCGTACGAACTCCTCATACTGGTTCAGCACGCTTTCGATGGAACGGCCCCGTTCGATCAGGTCCCGCCGCAGGCGACGGAGCAGGCGCACGTCCGAATCGGTATCCACGAAGATGCGGATATCCATGCGCTGCCGCAGTTCCGGTTCGAAGAAGATGAGGATGCCGTCCACCAGCACGATGGGCCGGGGTACGGCACGGATGGTCTGGGGCGCACGCACATGGTTCGCGAAATCGTACACCGGCACCTCCACCGCCCCGCCCCGCATGAGGGCATCCAGATGCCGAACCAGCAGTTCGGTCTCCAAGGAGGCCGGATGGTCGAAATTCTGCTTGGCACGTTCCTCGAATGGCAGATGCAGCAGATCCCGGTAGTAGGCGTCGTGCTGGATCAGGGTCAGGTTGGTAGGCCCAACCCGTTCGATGATGTGGCGCACCACGGTGGTCTTGCCCGACCCGCTGCCGCCGGCCACACCGATGACGAAAGGTTTCATTCGTGTTCCACCCGGGATTTGTATTCGCGCACGGCCCGGAAGATGGCGCTGGCCAGCACATCCTGCCCATCGTCGCTGCGCAGGAAAGCTTCCTCGTTGGGGTTGGATATGAACCCGAGTTCCACCAGCAAGGCCGGCATGCTGGCATGGTACAGGACCACGAATCCGGCCTGTTTCACACCCCTGGATTTCCGGCGGGCCCGTTCGGTGAACTGCACGTCGATCAATCCGGCCAGATATTGGCTATTGGAGATGTAGGCCGTGTTGGTCAGTTCATACAGGATGAGTTCCTCATCGGTCAGTTCCCGGGATCGGGTGGAAGGGTCCTCCAACGCGATGACCGAGTTCTCCTTTTTCATGACCTCGAAGGCATCGTCGGACCGGTGCAGACCCAGGAAATAGACTTCGGTACCGAAGGGTTGGCTGGTACGGTGCGAATTGCAATGGATGGAGATGAACAGGTCGCCCCGGGCCCGGTTGGCGATGCTGCCACGTTCGGCCAGTTCGATGAACCGGTCGTCGCTACGGGTGAGTACCACATTCACGCCGGGCAGGTTTTCGCGCAGGAGGGCGGCCAATTTGAGCGAAACGGACAGGTTCACATCTTTTTCGAGAGTGCCGCGGCGGCCGCGGGCGCCGGTGTCGCGGCCGCCGTGGCCGGCATCGATCACGATGGTGCGCAGGCGCGCCCCGCCGAGGGTGGTGGGTGGAGCAGGCGGCAGGGGCAGGGCCAGGGTGTCGGCCGCTTCCGCACGGGTGGTGTCGGGCACGGTTTCCGGCGCCGGACGCGGCCGATTGATTTCGGCCCAATCCACGGCGTTCATACCCTGGGTGAGGATGCCGATCTCGCGGGCATTGGATTCGGTGGTGCCCACCAGCAGGTCGCGGCGGTTGGCATCGGGGTAGGCGCGGGCGATGTAGTAGCTCTGCGGCGTCAGGCGGATGTCGACGCCCACACCACCCGGAATGGCATGCAACCGCATGCCGGCCAACGGTGCCTGCAAGGCCGGAATGCGGATGGATTCGGGGCGGATGCCGGCCTTGTAGATGGCGACCTGGATGAGGTCGGCCGAGGGCTGGATGATGCGGAAGGAGTCGGCCGGGGAGGTCATGCGGAACCGGATCACGTGCCCCAGGCCGTCGGACCGCCGGACCACGCTGACCCCGGTGAGGGGAGAGGATTGGGCGACGGTTTCTTGGCCGATCAAGACCGATAGAAACAGGAAGAGCAGGAAGCGCACGTGCGGCATGATGGGTTTCAAGGTACGAAACGTTGGGGGTACCCTGTATATTCGCGGCCATGAACAGCCGATTCGACCAGTTGGCGGAAACGCACCGGGAGCGGTATGAAAGTTACCGGCATGCGTTGGAAAAACAGGCCGAGCCGCCCCATGACCGACCCATGCGTCGGCCCGACCCCCTGGGAACCGAAGTGCACGACCGGTTGCGGGCGGTATGGATCGAAGCGGATGCCGCCCTGGAGGCGGAGGAAGCCGACCTGCTGGTCGGCTGGCGGGAGGCGCAGCTGGGAACGGGGGCCTGGAGCGAACCGATGGCGCGCCTGCCGCGAGCGGCGGCGGCCTTCGACCGGTGGCGCTCCGAGGGATGGCCGGCCGGGGCGGAGCGCCCCCGGGCGGCCGCGGGCGGGCGGGCCGGGGGGGGGTG
>JANJTJ010000109.1 GCA_024711145.1 Balneolales bacterium | reverse complement strand
CCGGCTTCGGAGAAAGGCACGAAACCTTCAGGAAGGGTCGCCACGGGTTCCTGGTCGGTTACGGCGGCCGGATCTACCGTCAGCAGGAATGAGATCTCCAGGTTCGAGGGCGGCAGGCAGGTCATGTCGTCGCAGGCCTGCACACGCACCACACCCGAAACGGCGTATTCGCCCGGCGCCAGGTCGGAACCGGCGGCCAGGATGAACCGGATCGGCGCGTCGCCTTCATACACGGTAAGGTCTTTGTCTTGCGCGAAACTGAACCGATAGGTCTTGGAGGGCGGATAGGCCACCCCTTCCAGCGTGATTCCTTCGGGAGGCGTGAGGCGCAGTTCGGTGGGGATGAGCCATTCCAGGGCGGCCGGATTCGCATTCACATGCCACCCCTCTTCGATGCGGAGGAGCACGGTGCCGTCCAACCGGCCGCCGGGCGCAACCACAGCCGATTCGAGCACGACTTCCGCCGTCACTTTTCCTGCCGAGAACGCCGGCTGGCCCTGGGCGTACCCCGCCATCGCCAGCACCGTGATCCACACCAACCAGAACCGCTTGATCATCCATCCTCCGTGTATCGTTCATAAGGCACCGACTTGTAGGCGTCGGATCCCACATAGCGCAGCATGCGCGAGAATTGGGGCACGTCCATGAAACCCGGTTGCATACCGATGGGCGAGCCGTCGCTGGCCACGAACACCGTGGTCGGGAACGAGCGCACCCCGAAACTGGCGGCCAGTTCGGCTTCCGTGTACTGCTCCCCGTTGAACCAAACCACCTTGTCCGATTCGGCGTTCAGCCGCACGCGCACGAAATAGCGGTCGATCACTCCGGCCACCACGGGGTCGGGGTACACCTCATTGTCCATCTGCCGGCAGTAGCCGCACCAGACGGCATACACGTCGATCAGCAGTTTTTTGCCCGATTCGCGGGCCTGGGCCTGGGCGGCACGCAGGTCGGGAGCCGGTTGGGCTTCGGTACCGGAAGAACAGGCCACCGCCAGGGGCAACCACACCATCAGAAGAAGAAACATGGATCGTGCGGACATGGGAATGGAAACGGGTTCAGGTCACGATGCGGAAGGCATCATAGGCACCGGTGAAGGCCACCCAGGTCAGGTCGGCCGATTTGACCAGGGCGGCGGGCGGACCCATCACACAGCGGTCCACCACATGCTGCACCCGGTGTTCGTCGCCTTCGAGCACCACTTCCACGGTGCCGTCGGGGCGGTTGCGTACCAGGCCGGTCACTTCCTGCTCCACGGCATGGCGCTGGATATAGGCGCGGAACCCGACCCCCTGCACCGTGCCTTTCAGGATCAGTTCGGCGCGTACCCGACGGTCAGTCAGCGGTGTTCTCATCGGTTTTTTCGGGAATGAGGATGGAGGCGATCACGGAAACGGCGAGGATGGCCAGGATGCCCAGCAGGACCCACCAGGTGGGCAGTTTGATCCAGCCGTGCACCAGCATTTTCACGCCGATGGTCATGAGGATGATGGACAGGCCGTAGTGCAGGAACCGGAAGAGTTTCATGATGCCGGCCAATGCGAAATACAAGGCCCGCAGGCCCAGAATGGCGAAGGCGTTGGCGGTATAGACGATGAAGGGATCCTGGGAAATGGCCAGGATGGCGGGGATGGAATCCACCGCGAAGATGATGTCGGTGGTTTCGACCACGAGCAGCACCACGAACAGGGGCGTGGCTACCCATTTGCCGGCCTGTTTCACCCAGAATTTGTCGCCCACGAATTCCTTGGTCACTTCGAACCGTTTCCGGAAGGCCTTCAGCACGGGATTCGCCTCGGGATCGACTTGCACATCCTGGCTGCCGAACAGTTTCCATCCGGAATACAGCAGGATCACGCCGAACACATACAGGATCCAGTCGAACTGCTGGATGATGGCCACACCGGCCAGGATGAAGATGAACCGGAAGACCAAGGCACCCAGGATGCCCCAGAAGAGCACTTTATGCTGGTATTGGGCCGGTACCGCGAAATATTGGAAGACCAGCAGGAATACGAAGATGTTGTCCACGCTGAGCGATTTCTCGATCAGGTAGCCTGCCAGGAACTGGGAGGCGGGCTCGGCACCGAGCCACCACCACACGCCGGCGCCGAAGACCAGCGCAAGCACGATCCAGACGGCGGTCCAGATGAGGGATTCCCGTATGCCGACCTCGTGGGTCTTCCGATGGAAGACCCCGAGATCGAGCGCCAGCATGGCCAGCAGGAACAGGTTGAAGAAGATCCAGGCTGAGATGGGTTCGGGTCCTAACATAGACCGGAAAGATACGGCTTATCGCCGTTTCAGCCGTTTCCAGGCATAGACCCCGCCCCCCACGGCCAACAGGCCCAGGCCACCGTCGATGGGAGCCTGGGATGGGGCATCAGGCAGCACCGGAGGTGGGACCTGGGCGGAGGAACCGGTGGCCGGCCCGATGCAAAGCATCGCAAAAAAGAGGAAAAAGATGTGAATGGAGCGCATGGAGGTCAGGGTATGAGGGTGATGGATCGGGTAAGGATGTGCCCGGCGGCTTCCAGCCGCACCACATAGACACCGGCTGCCCAGCCGCGGGCGTCGAGGCGGACCTGGTGGGTTCCGGCCGCCCTGGGCCCGTCGGCCAGCACCACCACCTCCCGCCCCAACACATCATAGACCGCGAGACGGACGTTTCCGAAAACCGATATCTGATAACCGATTTCAGTGGACGGATTGAACGGATTCGGGTAGGCGGCCATGAGTCGGATGTCGGAAGGCAGGGGTTCGGTTCCGGGGGTGGACACCTCGGCCGGGGGTGTCAACCGCAACCGGAACCGGGACAGGGTCTCTCCCGCCGCTGCCGTGAACCCGTAGGACCGGGAATCCCACAGGTCCGATTCCACGCCGTCTTCCAGGTCGTCCAATCTCAGAACCCAGCCGTGCCAATCCGTCGCATCGGGGCGTTCCCAAGCCAGGCGCCAGGTTCCGGCACGGGGCAACCGCATGTCGAGGTCGAACGGGCCGGTTCGGGCATCGGCTTGGGCCAGGCGTTGGCCGGCGGCGATGGCCACCCAGGCGGCATCCTCCAGCAGGGAGGGCAGTTTGGGCAGGCGGACCGAGTCGCGTCCGATCACCAGAGACCGGTCGCGGACCACCCAGGCATCTCCCATCCGTTCTTCCAGGCGGAATGCCAGTGCGACCGGCATGGTGGGTTCCCTGAGCAGGGTGGCTCCGTCGGAACGGGCCGATAGCGGGATGGTGACGGATGTCCGGGGCGATTCGCCGCCGTTGTGGAGCATGAATCCTTGCCAAGGGGCGATCTTGCCGGCCAACACCGGGTCGGAACTCAGCACCCAGGTCGATTCGGCCGGATGCCACACCTGTACTACGGTGCCCAGGGCGTTGGCCAGGAATCCGCGGTCGAAGGGGTTGCCCAGCAGGTTCCACCCGTCGCCGTCGGCATGCAGCGGAATGTCCACATCGGCCGTGGCGGGCACGCCGTACCCCCCGATGGTGTCCGATTCGGAGGCGTAGCGGTAGCGCAGCCAGCCCGTGCCGAAGGCATGGGTGGTTCCATATGCGGCCGGTTCACCCCAGTCGCTTCCGTCGTACCCCACCCGCCAGTTCGGGGTGGCACCGGCATGGGGACCTCCGGCCACGCCTTGCACCCACGCGCTTCCGCCCAGGTCCGACAAGGCGCCGGCGAAGGGGAAGGCGACCGTGCGCCAGCCGGCCGGACCCGTGGCCAGGGTTTCGTGCCAGTTCGGACGGATGCGCACCTCTTCCAGGCCCAGATGGGCGTTGTTGCCGCTGCCGTCTCCCTGGATGAAACTGAAGCCGATCCAGGCGGAATCGCCGGGAGCGATGGGTGTGGGAAACACGACCCGACCCCGTTTCCAGATACGGATGGGTTGGGCGAGCACCTCGGCTCCTTCGGTCAGTACCTCGGAGGTATGGGTTTCGGAGGTGAGTCCGGCGGTTTTGACGGTTTCGCCCCAACGGCCGAAGTAGTGGTCGAGCCGGAGGCCGGTGTTCCGGGTGGTACGGGTGGCCTGCCACACCTTGAATCGCACATCGAGCACATGGATGGGCTCGGAGGAGTCGTTCACGAAGGGGAACCGCAGATGCACGGCCGCGGTGGAAGAGGCCCTCCGGACCCCGAACGCCCGCCGGGTGGTGTTCGAGGTGTCGGTGAGCACATACCAGGCGATTCCGCTCGGTATGGTGCTTCGGCTGGCATCCAGCATGCCGTTGAAGGTGGTTGGCGCGGCGGATCCGCCGGCTTTCCAATCGGCCGGCATCCGGAAGCCGGTGGCCTGGTCGAACGTGGATCGGGTTTCGGTGGCCCGGGGCAAGGCCGTCTGTGCTGACGCCGGGTCATTCGCCAGCACCAGCACCGGTATCAGATAGTGAAGGTAGCGCATGGAAACGGGAGGTTTCGTGGATAGGGGTGTACCTATACACAAGGCGCCTCACGCCGCTACCTGACCCCGATCGTTCCGTTTCCGGAACGGTCAGTTATCCACGGTGGGCATGGGTACCCGGACCGTGAACCGGCTTCCCGCATCGGGTTGCGATTCCACGATCACAGACCCACCCAACAACTCGGTCCACTCCTTCACAAGGACCAACCCCAAACCGGTTCCCACCTCGTTTTCCGTACCCTTGCGCCGCACCTTCCGGTCGATGCGCATCAGGTCGGCGATCTGGTCGGGTGCGATGCCGATACCGGTGTCGCTCACACGGATCCACCAGGCCTGTTCGTCCATGCCGGCTTCGAGCACCACGGTACCGCCCCTTCGGGTGAATTTGATGGCGTTGGACAACAGGTTCCGCACGATGGTGTCGAGCATGTTCCGATCGCTCAAAACCACCATGTCGTCTTGCAGGAGGGCTTCCAGGCGGATGTTCTTGCCTTTGGCGGCCGGCACGTACAGCCGCATGAGGTGGCCGGTGAATTCCTCCATCACGATGGGGGTCAGGTCGGGCACCACCCCGCCTTTCTGCAGCATGGCCCATTCGAGCAGGTTCTCGACCAAGCGGAACAGGTTCTCGGAAGCCTGGCGGATATGCAGGATCTGCTCCCTGACCTCATCCCGACTCATCTCGTCGTATTCGTTGAGGGTAAGGTCCGACAAACCCAGCAGGGTCTGGAACGGCCCCCTCAGGTCGTGCCCGATGATGGAGAAGAACCGGTCTTTGGTGCGGACCATGTCTTCGAGCGAGCCGGCCTGTTCCTGGATGATGGCTTTCTGCTTCTCCAGGTCGTTGGTGCGTTCCGCAACCACCTGTTCCAGGCGCAGGCTGTCCTTGAGGAGGCGTTGGGTACGTATGCGCACATAAAGGGCGCTGGCCGCCAGGGTGAGGACGAGTACCAGCAGCCAGAATTCGTACCGGGACCACAACACCGGTGTGATGGTGAAACTGATGCGTTCCACGGCCGATTCCAGCGTGCCCGCATCGTTCAGGGCCACCAGTTCGAAGGTGTAGGTTCCGCCGGGCAGGTTGGCGAACGTGACCGAACGGCTGCGCTGCAGTTCGCGCCAGGTATCGTCGAAACCGACCAGGCGGTAGCGGAACCGCACATTGGTGGGTGAGGAGAACCGGAGCGCCGAAAAATGCAGGGTGACATCGTCCAGGCCGGTATCCAGGCGGATGTTGTCGCCCGAATAGAAGCGGTCGGCCGATTGCACCCGCCGGATGTGCACGACCGGCGGGGCCTGCAGGGCGTCGGGCGGATCGGTACGGAAGACGGCGGCGCCTTGCTGGGTCGATACCCACAGGGTACCGTCCCGCCTGAGTACGGCCGGCTCCCCGATGGCACCGTTGCCCTCCGGATTCCGCATGCCCTCGGTCTTGGCGTAGTGCAAGGCGAGGAAGGTGGGCCGGCGCCCGTCCAGGTATTCGTTCAATTCGGTTTTCCGCAGGCGGGCCACGCCCCGGTTGGTGCTGATCCACAACCATCCTTTGCCGTCGTCGATCACGGTATGCACGTTGTGATCGGGCAGGGCGTTCGGGGCCTCGACGGAGGTCAATCGACCGTTCTTCCAACGGTACAGGCCGTCGGTCTCGGTACCGATCCACAGGGTTCCCGGCTCATAGGGATCGGGTAGGATGGCCCGGACGGATATGGAAGGCAACCCCTCGCGTTCACCCACCAACCGCACGGTTCCGGTGGTCGGATTGTAACCTACCGCACCGTAGTCGATGGTGCTCAGCCAGAGCACCCCTTCCGAATCGGTGGCGATGTGCCGAATCAAGGCCGCCGGTACTTCCCGGATGGTACGGTAGGTGCCGTCTTTGGGATCGAACAGGACCAGGCCGGCGTAGGTGCCCAACCACAAGCGTCCGTTCGAAGCCTGGGCTATGGCCCGTATGTCGTTCCGGTTCACGTTGTCGCCGAGGCGGTAGGTCCGTTGCCTCAGGTCCGGGCCCTCGAGCCGGAGCAACCCTTCGTGATACGACCCGGCCCAGATGATGCGGTTTTCGTCCTCGAATACCGACTGGATGATGCCGTAGGTGTAGCCGGTCACGTGCCGGATATGGCGCACCATGCCGTCTTTGATCTCGGCCAACCCGTAATTCCGCGTTCCGATCATCAGGCGGCCGTCGCGGGTTTCGTGCAGGGAGAGCAGGTTGTCGCCGGGCAACCCTTCCGCAACACCGTAGGTGCGTATCTGATTCCGGGTGATCTTGAACACGCCCCCCTGGTGGGTGGTCACCCAGAGGTTCCCTTCCCGGTCTTCTGACATGTGGTTGGCTCTCCGGTCCATCAACGGATCCAGGATCGGAATACGAACGGCATGGTCGTCGACCAGTTGGTACAACCCACCTCCGAACGTGATGATCCAAACCGCTCCGTTGCGGTCTTTCTTCATGGTGACCGTATGGGCGGTGAAGCTGTCTTCGGGCCCCCGGATGCGGGTGAACCGGTCGCCATCCAATCGGAACAGCCCGTCGGAGCTGGCGATGAACAGGGTGCCGTCGATCACCGGCATGTGGTACACGGCTTCGGTGCGCAATAGCTCGGGCATGAAGGCCGGTTGCAGGTACTCCCCGTTCGGTCCGAATTGGTACAACCCCCGTTCGGTGCCGATCCACATGCGGTCCGAATCGTCGTGGTGGACCACGTTCACCCGGATGTTGGCGGGAGAGGGCAACGGGAAAAACTCGTATCCGTTGGGGCCCAGGCACATGAGGCCGGTGGTCAGCGAAAGCCAGAGGATGCCCCTATCGTCTTCGTAGATGCTTCGGATGGTCTTCTGCCCCACATCGGGCAACCCGGTGACGGCCTCGAACCGATCCCCGACCGAGCGGAACAGACCGTCGAAGGTGGCAACCCAGACCGTTCCGTCGCGGGCCGGAAACAGATGCGAGTTCTGCAGACCGGTGAGCCCTTGCTCGGCGCCGAAATGTTGGAATTCCCCGTTCTTGTAGCGGATGACCCCCAACGCCTCCTGGGCGATCCACAGCGAACCGTCTTTGGCCAATTCCAAGTGGGCCAACCGGTTGCTCTGGATGGCGGGATGCGTTTTTTTCGTGAAGACATCGAACAGGTCGCCGTTGAACCGGATCAGGCCATCGAAACTGCTGATCCATAGGAACCCGTCGGGTGTCTGGACCACTTCGCTGAGGGTGTTCACGGGAAGCCCCTCGTCCACGGTCCATTGGCGGACAATGAAACTGTCGGCGGGTTCCGCTAGGCGTACGGGTGGTTGACCGACGAAACTGACGATGAATGTCGCAAGGATGAACAGCACGGCGGGTGCAATGTACCCACATCGCACCCACCGAAAAAACGTCTCAGCGCACTTCGAAGGCCACGAAATAGGATTGCCGCCCCCGCACGATCTGCAGCAGGGCCACCTCCCCGTCGGGTATGCGGCCGATGGCTTCGGCGGCTTCGGCCGGGTTGCGCACGGCCCGCCGGTTCACGGCAACGAGCACGTCATCATTGCGCAGACCGGCCTCGAAAGCGGGCGACTGCTCGTCCACACCGCTCACCAGCACGCCCTGCACCGAGGCGGGCGTGCGCAAGGCCTCCCGCTTGGCGCGGTCCAGCTCGGCCAAGGAGAACCCGAGGCGGTTCCAGGAGGCGTCGTTGACGGCGGCCAGGCTGCCGTCCTGGGGCATTTCGGCCAGCACCAAGGTGGCGTTCATGGAGCGGCCTTCCCTCAGATAACTCAACCGTACCCGGTCTCCGGGAGCTTTGCCGGCCACATACCCGCGGATCTGCCGCAGGTTGGAGACGGCCCGGCCGTCCACTTCGACCACCACGTCGCCTTCCTTCAGACCGGCTTTTTCGGCGGGCGAGCCTTCGACCACCTGGGCCACCAACACCCCTTTGGCGAACTCCAGCCCCAGACCGCGGGCCATGGTTTCGGAGACGTCCTGCATCTGGATGCCCACATACGGCCGCACCACTTTGCCATGCTCGATGATGGACCGCATGATGTTGCGCACCATGTTGACCGGGATGGCGAAACCGATGCCCTGGAAGCCCCCGGTGCGTGTGGCGATGGCGGTATTGATGCCGACCAGACGCCCGTCGAGGTCCAAGAGGGCACCCCCCGAATTCCCCGGGTTGATGGCGGCATCGGTCTGGATGAAATCCTCGAATTCGAGAATCTTCACGTTCGACCGCCCCCGGGCACTCACGATACCCATGGTGACGGTATGGGCCAGGTTCTCATCCAACGGAGACCCGATGGCCAGTACCCAGGCACCCACCTTCAGCTCGTCGCTGTCGCCCATGACCACGGGCGTGAACCCCTGGGGAGCATCCACCTTGAGTACCGCCACATCGGTACTGGGGTCGCTGCCTACCACTTTGGCCGGCCAGGTGCGGTTGTCCAGCGTGCGGATGCGCACCGAATCGGCGCCGTCGATCACATGATGGTTGGTGATGAGGTACCCGTCGGCCGAGACGATGACGCCACTGCCCTGGCCCGATTGCCGATACTCCTGCTCCCGCCCCGGGCTGCCGGGAAACCCGAAACCGAACCCGAAGAAATCGGCGAAGGGGTCGCGTTGGCGAACCCGCAGCGTCCGTTCGGTGAAGACCGTGACCACGGAGGGATTGGCGTTTTCGGCGATTTCGACCATGGCGTCGGACATATCCCTCAAGCTGCGCAACGGTCGGTCGGCCGGGGGTTGGCCCACCTCGAGGAAGGAGAGGTCGGGGGCGGAAGCGGACGGAAGGGTGAGCCAGGCCACCGCCATCAGCAGGGCGATCACGGCTCCATAACGGGTTTTGCGGGTTTCGAACATGGAATCCGGTTTGGGTTGCTGGTTTCGCTATCGGGTCGCATAACGCAACGCACCAGGGGGTTTCGTATGCGGTTTGTTATATTCGCATATGCGGATATTGAACGACCTCTTCAGCGGCTTCGCCGACCCCCTGCGCCTGCGCATTCTCAACCTGTTGCTCACGGCGCCCAGCCTGTGTGTGGACGACCTGGTGAGGGCCATGGAAGCGCCACAGCCCAAAATTTCGCGCCATCTGGCCTATCTGCGCAAGCGGGGGTTGGTACTCACGCGGCGCGAAGGGCGGCGCGTGCATTACCGGGTAGGTGCGGCGTTGGAGCCCTGGCCCGACCTTCAGGGCGCCTTGTGGAACGTGCTGCGCCGCCAACCCGACGGCGCCGAAGACATCGAGCGCCTGTTGGAGGCGGTTGATGCCGGCGCCGTGATGGCCTTGCAAGGTGCCGACGATACCGTGATTGCGGAAGTGATCCGCAAGTGCTGCCTGGTCTGAGGGCCGTTTATTCGAACCCGAGGCGCACGGCGGCGAGCATCTGCCGGCCGATGCGTTGGCTGGCGTCGCGGTAGGCGGCCATTTCGAAGGGGGTGCCGTCGGCGGCTTTGGGATCGTCGAACGGCAGGTGGATACGGCTGGTGGCGCCGGGCACGAAGGGACATTTCTCCTCGGCATCGGAACAGACCGTTACAACCGCAAAATCCTGCTTGGGGCTGGCATCGTCGTCGAACCGTTTGGACCAGAGCACCAAGGGCGGAATGCGCCCACCCGCTTTCACCATGTACCGGGGGTTTTTCCCCACCTGCCCTTCCATGGTGATTTCGAAGCCCGTTTCGGCCAGGGCGTCGACCACCCGCAGATTCACTTCCGTCACTTCGGTACCTCCCGAATGGAAGCCTACCGGGCGTGTGTCGTAGTACAGGTGTGCGGCCCAAGCCCAGACCTGGGCCAGATGGCTGCGGCGGGAATTGTGGGTGCAGACGAAGTTGACCTTGGGATCGGCGGCCGATACCAGATATTCGGCCAAGGCGCCCAAACGGGCCAGGCGGTCGTCTTCGATGGCCGCGGGATAATCCTCCCAATGACGGAGGGTGGCCCAGAGTTTCGGATAGAGGAGTCTGCCTTTCATGGGGGCAATATAAAACACGGGGGACCCGGCTTCACCCGTTGTCCCCCGTTGCACCTATTTATCTATCGTCTCAACCCCATAACGCCCGAAGACGTTCCGACATTTCATCGGGGGTTGTTAAAACTTTTCTTCCACTCGCGTGCCACGAGGAACGCCATCTCCAGGGCCTGGGCGTAATTGAGGCGGGGGTCGCAGTAGGATTGGTAGTTCGTGGACAGATGGTCCTCACCCAAGCCCTGAGCCCCGCCCACGCATTCGGTCACATCCTCTCCGGTGAGCTCCAAGTGGATGCCGCCCAATATGGTATGCTCGGAACGATGCACATCGAAGGTGCCTTTCACGTCGGCCAACACGTCGTCGAAATCGCGGGTTTTGATGCCCGATTTGGTGGCGAAGGTGTTGCCGTGCATGGGGTCGCAGGTCCAGGTGACCGGCAGGCCGGCCCGGTTCACCGCCCGGATGAGCCCCGGCAATTGATCGTGCACATGTTTTTTCCCGAACCGGGTGATGAGCACGATGCGGCCTTCCTCCTGTGTCGGATTGAGGTGGTCGATAAGCTTCACGATTTCGTCGGCCTGGAAGGGCGGACCCACCTTGATGCCGATGGGGTTGCGGATGCCGCGGAAGTATTCCACATGCGCGCCCTCGGGCTGGCGCGTGCGGTTGCCGATCCAGGGCATGTGCGTGCTCAGGTTGTACCAGCCGTCGCGGTGGGGCACCCGGCGGGTCTGGGCCGAGTCGTACCAGAGGTTGAGGGCTTCGTGCGAGGTATAGAATTCCACCTGTTTGAGGGTGTGCATCTCCCCGGCCGATATACGCTCCACGAAATGCATGGCATGGTGGATGGACTTGACCATGCGCACATAATCATCATAGAAGCGGTTCTGCTTCATGAAATCCAGTTCCCAATATTCGGGATGGCGCATGTCGGCGAAACCACCGCCGTCGTCGGTCAAAGCCCGGACAAAATTGAGAGTGAGGCCGGATTTGTGATAGGCTTCGAGCAGGCGGGCGGGGTCGGGCAGGCGTTTGCCGGCATCCACGGCGAAATCGTTGTAGAGGTCGCCCCGGTACACGGGCAGTTCCATCTCGCCCACCCGTTCGGTGTCGTTCGAACGGGGCTTGGCATATTGGCCGGCGATGCGTCCCACGCGCACCACGGGGATGTCCATTTCGTGGATGAGGATGAAACTCATCTGAAGGAGGACCTTGAGCAGCTTCACCACGGTGTCGCTGGTGCAGGAGTCGAAGGTCTCGGCACAATCGCCCCCTTGCAGGATGAAGGCCTCTCCCCGGCCGGCGGCGGCAGTTTTGGCACGGAGCGCCTCCACTTCCCAAGATGTGACCAAGGGCGGCAGGCGGCGCAGATCGCGCACCACGCGGTCGAGTTCGGCCAGGTCGGCATAGGCCGGCATCTGCCAGGCCTTGTGGTTCCGCCACGATTCCGGTGACCAGTCGGCGGCGGTCGGTTTCAATTCAGACATCCCTATGTGTATGCGTGCGGCTGCGGGCCAATTCTTCGCGAAGATAACGGCCGGTATGCGAATGGTCCAAGGCGGCAACGGTTTCGGGCGTGCCTTGGGCTACCACGGTGCCACCGTCGCGGCCCCCTTCGGGCCCCATGTCGATGATCCAGTCGGCGGCCTTGATCAGATCCAGGTTGTGTTCGATGACGATTACGGTGTTGCCTTTGTCCACCAACCGGCGGATGACCTGCACCAGCAGGTCCACATCCTGGAAATGCAGCCCGGTGGTGGGTTCGTCCATGATGTACACGGTATCGCCCGTGCCGATCTTGCTCAGTTCTTTGGCCAGTTTGATGCGTTGGGCCTCGCCCCCGCTCAGGGTGGTGCTGGATTGACCGATGGTCAGATAGCCCAAACCTACCGAATCGAGTGTGTCGAGTACGCGCTTGATGCGAGGAACCGCTTCGAAGAAACCCAGGGCATCTTTGATCGGCATATCCAACACTTCGGAGATATTGCGACCCTTGTAGCGGATTTCCAGGGTTTCCCGGTTGTAGCGTTTGCCGTTGCAGGTTTCGCAGGGCACGTACACATCGGGCAGGAAATTCATCTCGATCTTGCGCAGGCCGTCGCCTCCGCAGGTCTCGCAACGCCCCCCCTTCACATTGAAACTGAAACGGCCCTGGTCGTACCCGCGGATCTTGGCCTCGGGCAGCTCGGCGAAGAGCGCGCGCACGCTGTCGAACACCTTGGTGTAGGTACCCGGGTTGGACCGGGGCGTTCGGCCGATGGGGCTTTGGTCCACCGAGATCACCTTGTCTATATGCTCCAGGCCTTCGACGGAGTCGTAAGGCAGGGGTACGGTTTTGGAACCATACACATGCTGCTCCAGGATGGGTACCAGGGTGTGGTTCACCAGGGAGCTTTTGCCGGATCCGCTCACGCCGGTCACACAGATGAAGGTGCCCAAGGGGAAGGCGGCATCCACCTGCCTGAGGTTGTGGCCCCGGGCTCCGCGTACCACGATGGACTTGCCGCTTCCGGCTTTCCGTTCGTCGGGAAGGGCCACCTGGCGCTCGTACCGCAGGTATTGGGCCGTTAGCGAAGCTGGATCGAGGTCTTCGGGTTTGCCTTGCGTCACAATGCGGCCGCCGTTGACCCCGGCACCCGGCCCCAGGTCGATCACCCAATCGGCATGCTCCATGGTTTCGCGGTCGTGCTCCACCACGATCACGCTGTTGCCCAGGTCGCGCAGGGTCTGCAGGGACCGGATGAGCTTGATGTTGTCGCGCTGGTGCAGGCCGATGCTGGGTTCGTCCAGGATGTACAACACCCCCACGAGCTGGGTGCCGATCTGGGTGGCCAGGCGGATGCGTTGGGCTTCTCCCCCGCTCAAGGTCTGGGCTTCGCGGTCGAGCGTCAGGTAGTGCAGTCCCACATTGATGAGGAAATCGAGCCGGTCGCGGATCTCCTGCAGCACCTGGTGACCGATCAGGCGTTGGCGTTCACTCAGATGGATACGGTCGAGTTCGGCACGGAGGGTGCGGATATCCAGATGGGTGAGGTCGTGGATGGACCGGCCGTCGAGCTTGTAGGAAAGGGCCTCCGGATTCAGGCGACCGCCCCCACAAGCCGTACACACCTGCCGGTTCATGAATGCCGACGCTTTTTCCCGGCCGGCATTGTTCTTGGCGGTAGCGTACTGTTCGCGGATTTCCTTCACCAACCCCCGCCAGGTGTGGCGGTAGGTCACATTGCGGTCTTTGATGGCATACGTGACCTGCAGTTTGCGGTCGCCGGCGCCGTGGAAAACCGCATCCCGAAGCTCCTCCGACCAGTCTCCGACCGGAGTGTCCACATCGGCACCGAAGGTTTCAAGCAACGATTCCAACTGCTTGAAGGGAAAGGTGCCCCGGTATTTGCCCATGTAGCGGATGGCCCCCTCCCGCACCGATTGGCGACGGTTCGGAATCACCAGCTCCGGATCCACATCGATCGAATATCCCAGTCCGTCGCAGGTCTTGCAGGCTCCGAAGGGAGAATTGAAGGAGAACAGGTTGGGAGCCGGATCCTCATAGGCCAGACCCGATTCGGGATCGAAGAGTTTGAGGCTGAAGACGCGGTCCTGGCGGTCTTCGGGGGCATCGGGAATGTGGAGGATGCAGGAACCGTCGGCCAGGTCCAGGGCCGCCTGCACGCTCTGGCGGATGCGCGCGCGGGAGTTTTCCGACACCACGAAGCGGTCCACCACCACTTCGATGTTGTGGGTCTTGTAGCGGTCCAGTTGCATGCCCTTCACCAATTCCTGGAACTCCCCGTTCACCCGCACGCGGATGTAGCCCTGCTTGAGCGTCTGTTCGAAGAGTTCGCGGTAATGTCCTTTGCGGCCGCGCACCACGGGGGCCAGGCAGTAGGCCTTGGTGCCTTCGGGCAGGGCCATCACGGCGTCGATCACCTGGTCGGGCGTCTGCTTCTCCATCTTCCGACCCGTCAGGTAGGAATGGGGTTCGGCCGTACGGGCATAGAGCAGCCGCAGGAAATCGGCGATCTCCGTCACCGTACCCACCGTGGACCGCGGGTTGCGGTTCGTGGTCTTCTGGTCGATCGAGATCACCGGACTCAGCCCGTCGATGAAATCCACCGCCGGGCGTTCCATCATGCCCAGGAACTGGCGGGCATAGGCCGAAAGCGACTCCATGAAGCGCCGTTGGCCCTCGGCATAGACCGTGTCGAAGGCCAGGGAGGACTTGCCCGAACCCGAAAGCCCGGTAACCACCACCAGGCGGTCGCGGGGGATGTCGAGGTCCAGATTGCGGAGATTGTGCTCCCGCGCGCCGCGGATGAGGATCGAGTCGTGCATGTCGGCTGAAAATACGGCGAACAGCCGACAGCTAACGGCTAACGGAGCAATGTGATGTTCCGCCGGTCGCGCACGCCGGCGGCGTCGAGCACCACCAGGTAGATGCCGCTGGGCAAGCCGGCCGCATCGAAGGTATGCTGATGGGCCCCCGGCGCCCGCACCTCGTCCACCAGCACCGCCACCTCCCGCCCCAGCAAATCATGGATGGATAGTCTCACCTTGCCGACAACCGACATCTGAAAACCGATTTCGGTAGAAGGATTGAACGGATTCGGATAGGCCTGGGTCAGCCGCGCCACCGCCGGCAGCGTGGGTGGCTCGTGGTCGATGGAAGTAGCCCAGACCGTGGTGGTGTCGCCGGTAACCTGGCCATCGATGGCGTACCCGATTAGTGTCGCATTAATGAACCCTCCCCAACCCAAGACCGGAAAACCGATACCATCTGTGAAAAAATCCTGATATCCGGATACGAATTCTCCTCCGTAAATACCGTCAACACTGGTTGAGTCTTCTGTAAGGTAGTTTTGAAATTCATACCCCACATATCCATAAGGTCCGAATGTGCGCTGCAGATCTTTGTTAACCAATCTTCTCATTGCGAATGAATACACGGTATCATATGGACCAGCCTCGACTACCCACGGTTGCGTTTCCGACCTGTCGAAATCGGCAATCATATCCTTTGCCCTAAATGTTGTTGTCAATGAATCAGGATTTGAGTACCAGTATAATTTATTATCAACTTGACATAACATGTATTCATGTGTTCTCACATTTTCATACCTATCAATGAGCACTGAATTGTCAACGTACCTCGCTCTGTAGCTGACATCTTCGATTATACCACAAATAACGTTTTCTACTATTTTCTGATCTATGACTTCCATACTATTATAATAACACCCTTTCTGAATGCATAATGGGAATTAATAATCCTTATAAACCCACACATTCCCCACATCCAGCGGAAAATCTATGGT
>JANJTJ010000088.1 GCA_024711145.1 Balneolales bacterium | reverse complement strand
GTTTCTTCGACCACGATGGCGCTGAAGGTGTGGGAATCCCGGGCTACCACGGTCTGGCACACGCCGTTCACACTTACGCTGTCGTCCACTTCCAGGGCTTCGGCAAAGGGGCAGGTGTAGGCCATGCGGAGGCCGCCGGGGATGGGTTGAACCTGGTGGACAACGCCGATGGCTTCGACGATACCTGTGAACATGGGGTCAGAACCAGCCGGTGATGAGGAGGTCTCCGCCGATATCGGAGACGGTATGGTGTTTCAGCTCGTGGGCTTCGGCCAGGCGTTCCACCCCGATGCCGAGTACGCTGCGGCGGCCGCCGCCAAGCAGCTTGGGTGCGATGAACACATGCAGTTTGTCCACCAAGCGGCGGCGGAGCAAGGCCGAGGCCAGATCGCCGCCCGATTCGACCAATATACTACCTATTCCCATGGCGCCCAGTCGGTCCAGGGCTTCGGCCAGGTCGGTATGGCCGTCGCGTTTGGCCACAGTCAGGGTGGTGCCCGCGAACCCGCCCGGGGCCATGAGGGCCAGCAGCGGGTCTTCGGGCGTATGGCCCGAGGGCGCCCGCCACCCGATGCGGATGGTGCGCTCCTCGCCGGCGTCCGAAAACAGATTGAGATGGCGCGGAAGGGACCCGTCTCCATCGATGACGATGCGCTTGGGTTGGCGCCCCTCCACCATGCGCACCGTGAGGGCGGGGTTGTCGATGAGGGCCGTGGTTCGGCCCACCATCACCGCATCGTACCGGGCCCGCATGCGGTGCACCTCGCGCCGGGCTTCCTCGCCGGTAATCCACTGGGAGTCGCCGTTGGGTGCGGCCGTGTAGCCGTCCAACGTCTGTGCGATCTTGAGCACCACCAGGGGCCTTCCGGTGGTCATGTGTTTGAGGAAGGCTTCGTTCTGAAGGGCGGCTTCCTCCTGCATCAGCCCTACGTCCACGCGGATGGAGGCGTCGCGCAGCAGGCGGATGCCCTTGCCGTCCACCTTCGGATTCGGATCGGGAAGCGCCACAACAACGCGTTTGATGGGCGTTTCGGCCAAGGCGATGGCGCACGGGGGCGTTTTGCCATGGTGCGCGCAGGGCTCCAGCGTCACATACACGGTGGCGTCGATGAGGTCGCGCTCGTCCTTGACCTGGCGCAGGGCCTCGGTTTCGGCGTGGGGTTCGCCATAGCGGGCGTGGTGGCCTTTGGCCAGCAGGGTGCCGTCCGCCCGGACGATCACGCACCCTACGAGGGGGTTCGGCGATACGTGGCCCGCGCCCTTCGCCGCCTCTTTCAAGGCGGCCCGCATCCATTTGCGGTCGGACTCGGAGAATTCGGTGCGGGCCACGCGACCCGGATCAGCGCAGCACGAGGCTCCGGTAGTCCCGGATATCGGCCGATTCCTTCAGGCGTTCGATCCACACCTGGCGGTACTGCTGCGCTTTCGCCTGTTGCAGGCGCATCCGCATCTGTTCCATACGGCCGGCATCCAACGTGGACAGATCGGCTTCCGTGCGGTTGACCACTTCGATCACGAAGGCGGCGTTCTCGCCGGCGATCACGCCACTCACGGTGTTCGGTGCCACGGCGAATGCCGCACCCACCACGGCGGGTTCTACGCCGGCACCGGGCAATACGGTGGTGTTGGCACGCAGGTCTTCGGCCACCCCGATGGTCCGGTTTTGGGCGGCGGCGAAGGCGTCGAGGCCGGCCGAACGGTCCAGCCCGTTCAAACGGGCCAGCGTGGCTTCACGCTTCTTCTCCTGGCGGACCAAGGCCTCCACTTGAGGGCGCACGTCTTCCAGAGGACGGGTGCCTTTCTCGCGGATAGAGGTCACTTCGAACACGATGAAGCGGTCGTCCAATTCGACGGGGTCGGAGATCTGACCCACTTTCGCGCGTTCGAGCGCTTTGAGCAGTACCCGGCTCTGACCAACACCCGTGATGAGCGGATTTTCGGCGGAGGCCGTGCCTTCGCCGATGGTCAGGCCGCTGCGCTGGGCTTCTTCCTCGAAGGAGCTGTCGTCGGCGAAAGCGGCGAAATCGTCTGCGGCGGCGGCTTGGCGGCCGACGGTTTCAAAGGCATCGGCTTCCACCGTGCGGGTGAAACGGGCCACACGAACCGCGTTGCCACGGGAGGCCAACCGCTTGAGCACCACCACCTGGTTGCCGATGAGCACGGGCTCGGTGGTTTGGCCGTTGGCGATGGAAAAGACTTCGGCCAGCTCGGGGCCCAGCTCGGTGGCCGTCTGGAAGGCGGCCGATACACCCGTTTCGGATGCGTTCTGAGCCAGGAAGGCGCTGTCGTTTTCCGCAGCGGCGAAATCGGCGCGCAGGTCGGACATGTCCACCAGGGTGCGGCGCACATCATCCGCAGTGGGCGCTTTCGAGAAGCTCACGAACCGGAAGTTCCAGGTTTTGGGCTGCTCGAACCGCTCCGCGTTGTTCTTCAGATAGGTGTTCAACTCCGCATCGGTGACCGTGATGGTGGCGTCGTCCACTTCGGCATAGGGGAACCGTACGAACCGGACGGTGGCGGTGCTGTTCTCCTTGCGGAATTCCTGGCGCACTTCCTCGTCGGTGACGGTGAGGCCGGCTTCCAGGAAGGCGTTCAGTTTCTCGCGGCGGCGTACTTCGCGCAACTGGGCTTCGATGCCGATCCAAATTTCGGCGTTTTCGGGCGCAGAAACGGCGGCGGCCAATGCGGCCCGGTCGATGGTGCCGTCTTCGCGGGTGAAGTATTGGGCCACCAACGGATGCGGGTTCTCGCCCACGGCCAGTTCCTGGATTTCCGCATCGGTTACGGTAATGCCCAGGCGGTCCATCTCACGGTCCAGGATGCGCTCCATGACCAGTTCGTCCCAGACCATGTCCTCATAGAAGGCGCGCAGTTCCAGCGAGGGTTGCTCCCCGCCCGACTCCATGCGGTATCGCTCCAGGTAGTTCTGCAGGCGGGCGTTGTACTCCTCATAGGAGATGGCCTGGCCATCCACTTCGCCCAGCGATCGCGGTCCGGCCATGAGGGCATCGAACATGCGGGTGTCGCTCAGGCCCCATAGAACGCCGAACGATATCAACAAGAGCCAGAAAATGTACTTGGTGCTGGCCCGTAAACGCTCCATCAAACCCATGACGAATCCTTCGAATATTGGTGGTTTTTAAGCCGAGCAATATACGGGAACCCGATTTGGCTATCAAAACACCCGAATGAGCCTCAGATGGCGGAGGTAATGCTTCGGATTGGCGTTCAGCGTCTTCACGGTCTCGTTCAGATTGTAGGTGAGGCTGTCGAGGTTCCGGTAGAGGTTGGGGTCGGTGGCGAGCAAACCCAGGGTGCCTTCGCCGTTGTTGATGCGGGTGAGCAGGATGTTGAGCTGGGTGGTGGTTTCGTTGAGCCCGGCCATGAGTTGGTCGATTTCGCCGGAAGCGGCTTCCAGATTGCCCAACGTGTTCCGGATGGTCTGCGATTCCTGGGCGGTGAGGGTGTCCAGGCGGGCCGTGATGCGCTCCACGTGGGCGATGGTGTTGCGCAGTTGCATGCGCCGTGCCTCGAGCAACCCGCGCACTTCGGCGGTGGTGGCGTTGAGGTGGTCCAAGGTACCGGCGATGTCCTGTGAGCCGCCATCCTGCAGGATGCCGTCCACCTGGCGGAGCACGCTGGCCAGGCGCTCGGTGCTGGTTTCCACGTTGCCGCCCACACGCCCGCCCAATTCGCCGAGTTCGCCCATGATGCCCTCGTCGAACACGCCCGGCAACGACTCATAGGCGGCGGCGAATTCGGCGGCATCGCTGCGCTCGATCTCCACCACTTTGGTGCCCAACAGGTCGCTGGCGCGGATGTAGGCGATGGACCCTTTGGGGATGCCGTCGATGCCGCTGATGTTGAAAGAGACCCGAACGCTGTCGTTGTCCAAGATCTCCATGGTGCGCACCGAACCCACCTTGATGCCCGATACCGTGATGGGCGAACCCGTGGTGAGGCCGTCCACCCGCGGATAGGTGGCATAAAGCACCGTTCCCACCCGGAATACGGGTACATCGCGCATGAATCGGAACCCCACTACCCCTACAAGCACGGCGATCACGATCGCCATGCCGATTTTCACTTCATTCCGCATCTGATTCATATCACGTACTCGCTGGCTTTGATGAATTCGCGCATGCGGGGGTGGTCGGCCACCCGCAGCTCTTCGATGGTACCATACCAACTCAATTTCTTTTCGTCGATGAAGGCGGCCCGTTCGGCCACCCGCAACACACTATGCATGTCGTGGGAGATGACCACCGTGGTGATGGACAACTCCCGATTCATCCGGATGATCAACTCGTTGATCTCTTCGGAGGTCACCGGGTCCAGCCCGGAGGTGGGTTCGTCATACAGCAGGTAGGCCGGTTGCATCACGATGGCGCGCGCCAACCCCACCCGTTTCCGCATGCCCCCCGACAATTCCGAGGTGGCTTTGTGCCCCATGTCTTTCAGGTTCACCAATTCCAGACATTCCAACACCCGATGCTCGATCTCCTGCTCGGTCATTCTGGTGAAATACCGCAACGGGAACGCCACATTCTCATAGGTATTGATCGAATCGAACAGGGCGCCACCCTGGAACAGCACACCGAATTTCTGCCGAACCAGGCGCATGTCCACATAATTCAGTTCGAAAATGTTCTGCCCGCCGATGAGTACCGAACCGGCATCGGGGTTCAGCAGGGCGTTCAGATGCTTGAGCAGCACCGACTTGCCCGACCCCGACTTCCCGATGATGGCCAACGACTCCCCGTCGGCGATGGTGAGGCTGACATCCTCCCAGATCAGGTGGTCGCCGAAACGCTTGGTGAGATTGCGGATTTCTATCATGGCCTAGAGCAGGATCGCCGTGAGCACGAAATCGGCCAGCAAGATGTAGATACAGCTCAACACGGTGGCTTGGGTGGTGGCTTTGCCTACCCCTTCCGCCCCGCCGGAGGCATAATACCCCTTGTAGGACGACACGGTGGTGATCACGAACCCGAACGCCACCGATTTGATGATGCCGAAGGCCACATCCCACGGAAAGAAGAAGGCCCTGGCCCCCTCCATGAACTGTGCCATGGTGAGCAACCCCGTGGCCGAACCCGCCAACACCCCACCGATGATGCCGGCCGTGGAGGTGGCGAAATAGATGATGGGAAACATGAGGATGCCACCCAACATGCGCGGCATCACCAGGAAACTCACCGAATTGAACCCCATGGATTCCAAGGCATCGATCTGTTCGCTCACCCGCATGGTGCCCAGCTCGGTGGCGATGCGCGCACCCACCCGGCCCGCCAGAACCAACCCCGACACCAACCCCGCCAACGCGATGAGCATGGATTGCGATACGATGGCGCCGATGGCCGATCGGTCCACCAGGGGCGAGGTGAGCTGGTAGGAGGTCTGTATGGTGAGCACCCCCCCGGTGAACAGGCCCGACAGAATCACGATTCCCAATGAATCAATGCCGGTTTTCACCATTTCGGACATCAGATTCTGCCTATAGGTATGGAACTCCGTGCACGAGCGAAGGGCATCGTACAGGAGTCGGCAGTACCGTCCTATCTCCAGGAACAAGAGCATGAAGGGTCAATTTCGCTATATTTCCGGCGATTCCAATGAGACCAGTCCCCACTCTTTTCCTCGCGGCGGCCATGGCGCTGATGCTGGTCGGCGGCCTGAAGGCGCAAACGGGAGGCGGGACCGTATTCCGGTTTCTGAATCTGCCGGCCGACGCCCGCTCCGCCGCCTTGGGCGGCGCTCCGGTTTCCCTACCCGACGCCGACCTCACCGGCATGCATGCCAACCCGGCCTTGCTGCGGCCGGCGCACCATCGGCAGGCCTCCATACAGGCCGGCCGCTACCTGGGTACCCTCACCGCCGCTTCCACCGCCTTCGCCTGGCATAGCGCCGATTGGGGCACGTTCGCGGCCGGCATCCGCTACCTCGGGTACGGCAGCCTGGACGGCCGCACGCCCGACAACACCTCCACCGGCACCTTTTCCGCCTACGATGCCGCCCTCAAGCTGGCGTGGTCCCGTGCCGTGGGCGAACGTGTGCGTTTCGGCCTGGCGGTGGATCCGGTGATCAGCTCCTACGGCCGCTACCGGTCCACCGCCCTGCTGTACAGCGGCGGTCTGTTCGTGAGCAGCGCCGACGCATCCACCACGTTCGGCGTGGCGTTCCGCAACGCCGGCCGCCAAGCCACCACCTTCGCCGGTAGGCAGGAAGCCGTGCCCTTCGACCTGAGAGCCGGCGCATCCGTCCGTCTCAAATACCTGCCCCTGCGGGTAAGCCTCACCGCACACGACCTGCACGACTGGGATTTGCGCACCGGTACCGATACCGCCCCACCCAAAGCCGTGCAACAGGTGTTCCGCCACCTCAGCTTGGGCGGCGAATTCTTCTTCAGCCCCGATTTCCACGTGCGCCTGGGGTACGACCACCTCCTGCACGAGGAGCTCAAATCCGACGAACGGTTGGATCTGGCCGGCTTCGGCATCGGAGTCGGGTTGAACATCAAGGGCATCCGGTTCGACGCGAGCCGGGTTTCCCACAGCGACACCGGCGCCTGGTTGCGCATCGGCACCCACCTTCAGCTCTGATCCATGGAACGCATCCGCTACCTCACCGCCGGCGAATCGCACGGGCCGGAACTCACCGGCATCATCGAAGGCCTACCGGCCGGCATACCGCTATCCGCCGACGACATCTCCCTGCAGTTGGCCCGGCGCCAGGAGGGCTATGGCCGGGGCGGGCGTATGGCTTTCGAAAAAGACATACCCACCATCACCAGCGGCATCCGGTTCGGGCATACCACCGGCGCGCCCATCGCCATGCGCCTCGAAAACCGGGCCTATGCCAAAGACGCCGCCAACTGGCCGGTGGTGATGGCCCATACCGGAGACGGTGCCGGCGTGGAGCGCATCACCATTCCCCGGCCGGGGCATGCCGATCTGGTAGGTGCCCGGAAATTCGGGTTCGATGAGGTCCGCAATGTGATCGAACGGTCCTCCGCCCGCGAAACCGGCATGCGGGTGGCCCTGGGCGCCGTGGCCCGCCAGTTCCTGCGCCAGGTGGGCATCCGCATCGGCGGACATGTCACCCATCTGGGGGGCATCGGCTACGACGGCTGGGAAACGCTGCGCACCACCGCCGACCCCCTCATCGAACAGAACGCCGAAGCCCTCCACCAGGCCGCCGACGCCTCCGAAGTGCGGTGCCTCGACCCCACCCTCAGCGAACGCATGGTGGCGCTCATCAAGGAACGCCGCAAGCAAGGCACCTCCCTGGGGGGCATGTGGGAAGTGGTGGTTACCGGTCTGCCCGAAGGCTTGGGCAGCTACACCCATTGGGACCGCAAACTGGATGCCCGCATCGCGGCCGCCGTGCTCGGCACCCAAGCCATGAAAGGCATCGAATTCGGGCTCGGTTTCGAAATGGGCATGCGTCCCGGCCACGAAGTGCACGACGAGATCTCCTGGGAAGGCGACCGCTTCGGCCGGAAAACCAACCGTGCCGGCGGACTCGAAGGCGGCATGACCACCGGGCAGCCCTTGCTCGTCCGTGGCGTCATGAAACCCATACCGACCATGGTCGACCCCATAAAAACCGTCGATATGGATACCAAACAGGAGGTGGATACCCGTTACGAACGCTCCGACGTGTGCGCCCTGCCCCGTGCGGTCGTTGTGGTAGAGAACATCCTGGCTCCCGTCATCGCCGAAGCCTTCCTGGAGAAATTCGGTGGCGATTCCCTTCAAGAAATACAATCCCGTTATGAACCCCATCGCCCAGCTTGAGGCCTATCTGGCCGAAGATCCCGAAGATGCCTTCACCCGGTTCGCCCTGGCCATGGAATATGCCAAAGTGGGGCGTACCGACGAGGCCCTCGCCATCTATCGGGGATTGGTGGAGGGCAAGGTCGCCTACCTGGGCGCCTGGTACCATCTGGGCAAATTGTACGAAGCCACCGGCCGAAGGAAGGAAGCCTTGAAGGCGTACGCCGATGGCATGATGTGGGCCGGTTCCATGGGAGAAACCCATACCTACAACGAGCTGATGGCCGCGAAAACCGAGCTCGAAGAATCCTGACTATTTTGCCTCCATGCGCTTCATTCTGACGGTGATTTGGCTGATGGCGACCGTGGCGACCTCGATCGCCCAAGACCGTCCCGTGCACGTGGTGAGCGCCGGGGAAACCCTGTTCGCCGTATCGCGCCGGTACCAGGTGCCCGTGGAGAACCTGCGGTCTTGGAACAACCTCACGCGCGACGGCCTCGTGGTGGGCCAGCGCCTGTTCGTGGGGCCGCCCGTGGCGGCCGTGCCCGCCACCGACAACCGGCCATCGCCGCCGGCCACCGGCCAGCCCGTGATCCATCGGGTGGCCCCGGGCGAAACCCTGTTCGCCATATCGCGCCGGTACGGGGTTACCGTGGCCGAAATCACCGATTGGAACAACCTGTCGAGCACCACCATCGAAACCGGCCAGGAACTGCGCATCCTGCGGTCGGTGCGCAATGTGCAGGAAACCCGCGACGAGAACGCCGCCATCGTATCGGTCTCCGTGCCCAGCGCCTACTATGTGGTGCGCCGGGGCGACGCCCTCGGCCTCATCGCCGAGCGGTTCGGCACCACGGTGGACCAATTGCGCGAGTGGAACAAATTGCGGAACGACCGCCTGGCCGTGGGGCAGGTGTTGCTGGTGCGCCAACCCGAAGCCCTACCCGCCGTGGGCGATGCCAGCACCACTTCGGGCCCGCAGGGGCGGTTCGTCCAGTATGAATGGAAACGGAACGACACCCCCGCCTCCGTTGCCGGCCGAAACGGCATGACGGAAGCCGAATTGCGGGCGATCAACCCCGAAACCGACTTCCGGTCGATCCGCGTGGGCAACCGCATCATCGTGCTGCTGGCACCCACCGTGGTGTATCGCAATCCCTACGCCGCTTCCCGCCAGGACCCCAACTCCCTGGGCTTCATGACCCCGTCGGTCTATGCCGAATCGGACGCCGGCAAACCGCTCACCTCGGGCGACCTGTACGAACCCGGCCGCCTCACCGCCGGCCATAACACCATTCCGCTCGGATCGGTGGTGTATGTGGAGAACACCCGAACCGGTACCGGTGTGTATGTGCTCGTGAACGACCGCATCCTCGAAGCCGAACTCCGCCTGTCCAAGGCGGCTTTCGACGCCCTGGGCTTGCGGCAGGGCGCGGCGGGCACGGTCCAGGTCTATGACGAGGATTTCCCATGAACCGGGTGTTCGGGCCGTATCTGTCGTTCACATCTTCCCTGAAGTATTCCTTCCTGATGAGTTTGCCCCTGCTCATCGGGTACGAGGTGCTCATCCGGCTGTCGGGGGTCATGGGCACCCCCGATGTGCGCCTGGCCGCCGACCTATGGATCCAGAATCTGATCGCCGCCGCCGGAATCCCCACCTGGTATGTGACGGTGGCCGTCATCGTGGTGCTGGGTATCTATGTGTTCTCCAAAGACCGCAAGAATCCGGTACCCATGCATGGCAAGTTCTGCATGGGCATGGTGGTGGAATCGGCCGTATGGGCGTTTTTCCTGGCCTGGACCGTCTCCCGCGCAACCGGGTGGATGTTCAACGCGGCCGCCGACGGCATGGCCTCCCTCACCGTGCTGCAGCAGTTCGCCCTGTCGCTCGGCGCCGGCCTGTATGAGGAGTTGGTCTTCCGGGTGATCCTGGTATCGGCACTCACCGCACTGTTCGCCAAACTGGGGTTCGGTCCCAGGGGGAAACAGGTGGCCGCCGTGTTCCTGGCCGCCGCCTTGTTCAGTGCCGTGCATTACATGGGTGCCCTGGGCGACCCCTTCACCCTGTCGTCCTTCACCTTCCGGTTCCTGTTCGGCCTGGCCTTGAACGCCTTGTACGTGATGCGCGGGTTCGGAATCGCGGCTTGGACCCATTCGCTCTACGACGTATTCGTAATCCTGAATAATGGGTGATCTGACCGAGGCCGAACTAGGGAAACAGGCCGATTTCCAGAAGGAGATGCTCCCCCATCTGGATGCGCTCTATTCGTTCGCGCTGAGGCTATCGTCGGACCCGACCGATGCCGAAGATCTGGTGCAGGACACCATCGTGAAGGCGTTCCGGTTCTTTTCCAGTTACGAGAAAGGCACCAACGCCAAAGCCTGGTTGTACCGCATCCTCAAGAATGCCTACATCAACCAGTATCGGCGCAAGTCGAAGCGCCCCAACGAAGTCGATTTCGACGAAGTTGGTACCTACTACGAATCGGTTCGGGCCGAACGCAGCGACACCACCGACCTGGAAGAGCGCCTGTACCGCGACATGCTGGACGACCAGATGACGGCCGCCCTGGAACGGGTGCCCGAAGATTTCCGCACCGTGGTGTTGTTGTGCGATGTGGAGGGGTTCACCTACGAGGAGATCGCCAACATGCTGGACGTACCCATCGGCACCATCCGTTCGCGTCTGCACCGGGGCCGCAACCTGTTGCGCGAGAGCCTGGGCGATTACGCCCGTGCCCGGGGCTTTTCAGGCGACTGAACGCAGCGTAACGCGGATCACGGTGCCTTCGCCGGGCGCCGAGCGGAGCACGCTCACCGTGCCGCCGTGGTAATCCTCGATGATGCGCCGGGTGAGCGAAAGCCCCAGCCCCCACCCCCGCCGTTTGGTACTGAACCCGGGTTTGAAGATGTCGGCATGGTGCTTTTTCTCGATTCCCTTGCCCGTATCGGCGATGTCCACCAGGCAGCGCCCTTGCTCCTGGAAGGCCGTAACCCGTATGCGGGCCTCTCCGGTGCCGGGCTCGATGGCATCCAGGGCGTTCTTGAGCAGGTTCTCGAACGCCCAGGTGAGCAGCTCGGCATTCGCTTCGATCTTGATATGCGGGTCGATCTCGCGCTCCAGGGCCACCTGCTTGCCGAAACGGGGAATGCGCCGGCCGATGTAGTCGGTAACGCCGTTCAGAACGGGATCCAACCGTTGTACCTGCAATTCCGGCGACGACCCGATCTTGTTGAACCGGTCGGCCACCAATTGCAGGCGCGAGGCGTCTTCCTCCAACTCCCTCAAATGTTCCTGCGCGTCGCCCTCATCGGGTAGTTCGGTCTTCAGCAGCTCGATCCACCCCAGGATGCTGCTGAGCGGGGTACCCAACTGGTGGGCCGCCTCTTTGGCCATGCCCACCCACACCCGCGATTGTTCGTTGCGCCGCACCGACGACCAGGACAGATAGGCCAACCCGAAGACCAACGCGATGAGGCCGAACTGGATGTAGGGGAAATACCGCAGCGACCGGATGGAGTCCGTCTCGCCGTAGTAGATGAATTGCCGCACGGTTTGCCCGTTTCCGATGGGTATTTCAACCAGGATGGGTTCGTTGAGGGCCGCGAACCGGGTGAGTAGGGCCGCGCCCAGGTCCGTGCTGTCCACATTCCGATGGATGAGGATGGTGCCGTTCTCGTCGGTGAGCACGGCCGGAACCTGGAACCGGTCCCGGATCACCAGTTCCGAAGCCACGAAATCCAATTGCGATTCGGCGCTTTCCGACCCCGCCTCCCGGGCGATGTACTCGATGGCGCGGGCCCACAGCTCCACGCTGGAGCGGTTCCGCTCCACGATGCGGCCGATCAGGAACTGCGTGTAGGCGTAACTGGCCGCACCGATGGCGGCCAGCAGCAGGATGAGGATGTACTTGAGCCAGGCCGATTGCATGGCCGCCTATCAGGCGCTGGCCTTGCGCTTGCCGTACACGGGCTCGGCACCCTCTTCCACGGTTTCGCGGGTGATCACACACCGCTCGATGCCCTTGGACGAGGGCAGGTCGAACATGATGTCCAACATGGCTTTCTCCATGATGGATTTCAGCCCGCGGGCACCCGTCTTGCGTGCCCGGGCCATCTTCACGATGGCTTTGAGCGCGTCTTCCTCGAACTCGAGGTCCACCCCTTCCATGCGGAACAGGCGTTTGTATTGTTTGGTGAGGGCGTTCTTCGGCTTCACGAGGATGTCGATCATGGCCGTTTCGCTCAACTCGTGCAAGCCGGTGATCACCGGCAACCGACCGATCAGTTCCGGTATGAGGCCGAATTTCTGCAGGTCTTCCGGCTCCACATGGCGGAAGATTTCCGGATCGTTCTTGTCGTATTTGTGCTGTTTGCCATCCTGGAACCCGATGGTGCCCGAGCTCAGACGCCGGGCCACCAGGTCGTTCAGCCCGTCGAACGCCCCGCCGCAGATGAACAGGATGTTCTTGGTGTTGATCTGGATGAAGCTCTGCTCGGGATGCTTGCGCCCGCCTTTGGGCGGTACATTGGCGATGGTGCCTTCCAGGATCTTGAGCAGGGCCTGTTGCACCCCCTCACCCGATACATCCCGCGTGATGGAGGCGTTGTCGGCCTTGCGGGCGATCTTGTCGATCTCATCGATGTAGATGATGCCCCGCTCGGCCCGCTCCACGTTGTAATCGGCCGCCTGGAGCAGCGAGGTGAGGATGCTTTCCACGTCCTCGCCCACGTACCCGGCTTCGGTGAGTGCGGTGGCGTCGGCTATGCTGAAGGGTACGTCGATGATGCGGGCCAGCGTACGGGCCAACAGCGTCTTGCCCGAACCGGTGGGCCCCAGCAGTAGAATGTTGCTCTTCTCGATCTCGGTTTCGTCCAACTCGTGCGGGCCGCCGTCGCCGCCGATGCGCTTGTAGTGGTTGTACACCGCCACCGCGAGCGACTTCTTGGCATGCTCCTGGCCGATCACGTATTCCTCGAGGCGGTCCACCACCTCGTTGGGCTTGAGCACCGACTTGGCCCCGGGGCCACGCCGGTTCATCCGGTTGGCCATGTCGTTCTTCACGATCCCGGCGGCATCGGCCACACACGCGTCGCAGATGTACACGTTGGGCCCGGCCACCATGCTGTTCACCTCGGTGGAGCTCCGCAGGCAGAACGAGCAGTAGATCTTGGATTTGTTCGGGGTCTTGTCGTTGGTGTTCATGATGCGTCAGTCGGGGCGGGATTGCCGCGTGGATCGGCGGAGGACCTTGTCGATGGCGCCGTAGGCCAGGGCCTCGTCGGCATCCATCCATTTGTTCCGGTCCGAATCCGACAGGATCTGGTCCAGGGTTTTGCCGCAGGCATCCGCCAGGATCTGGCTCAGGCTGTTCTTGATGCGCAGGATTTCCCGAGCCTCGATTTCGATATCGCTGGCCTGGCCTTGCACACCGCCCAAGGGTTGGTGGATCATCACCCGCGCGTTGGGCAGGCAGGAACGCTTGCCCTTGGCACCGGCCGTAAGCAGCACGGCACCCATCGAAGCCGCCATGCCGATGCAGGTGGTGGCTACGTCGCACTTGATGTAGTTCATGGTATCGAAGATGGCCATACCGGCCGACACCACCCCGCCCGGCGAGTTGATGTACAGATGGATGTCCTTGTCCGGGTCTTCCGACTCCAGGAACAGCAGCTGCGCCACGATGTTCGAGGCCACCGCATCATTGATGGGCGTACCCAGAATGATGATGCGGTCTTTGAGCAGGCGCGAATAGATGTCGTAGGCCCGCTCTCCCCGGCTCGAGGTCTCGATGACCATCGGGATGAGGTTGGCGTGCAGCTGGTCGTCGTACTGGGAGGTAATCATAAAATCAGGCGTATTTCTGCTGGTATTCTTCTTTGGACACGGGATTCACGCCTACTTCGCCGGAGAGACGGGCGAACAACTTCTGGGACCGGAGCGTGCGTCGCAGCTGCTCCATCTGCTCCGTCGAAGATGCGTAGTATTGCTTGATCATGTCAACCGGAAGACCGTATCGGGCCGCTTCGGTGGCCAGATAGCCGTCGATGTCTTCTTTGGTGAGTTCCAGTTCGGGCCAACGCTCTTCCATTTTTTCCAGGATGAACATCCATTTGGCCTCGTTCACCGCGCGCGGCCGCACGGCTTCGCGGTATTGGTCCAGGTCGAAACCGGGCATTTCGCCGTTGTTCCGCTGTTTCACGTCCTCAATGTAGCCGTTGGTCACGGCATCGATCACGGTTTCGGGCACATCGAAGGTGTGTGCCGCCACCAGGGCGTCGGCGATGCGCTCTTTGAAGAGGTCGTCGCTGGCCCGGTCGAAATAGTCCTGGATGCGCGATCTCAGATGCGCCCGGTAGCCTTCCAGATCGGAGGCTTCGTCCTGGGTCGCTTCTTTGATGAAGGCTTCGTCCAATTCGGGAAGCGTCACGGTTTTGACGGATTTCACGGTCACGTCGAAATCATGGGCATGGTCGCCGTGGGCGAAACTGACCCGGCGGGTGTCGCCTTTTTTGGCACCCACGAGCTGTGGCACCACACCCTCGTTCTCTTTGGATGCCAGGTCGAGCTCTTTGTCCATGTCCATGTCGGCCATGTGCAGGTGCCCGTCGTGGTCTACCGGCACGGCATCCACGATCACCTTGCAATCGGCCGTGGCGGGGCCGTCGGTTTCGGTCCAGGTGCCTTTGCGGCGGCGGCTGTGCTCGATCTCCTGGTCGATCTCGGCTTCGGTCACGTCGTGGGTGAGTTTGTCCACTTTGACGGTGGCCAGATCGGCCACGTCGAACTGGGGCCGGATGCCGATGTGGAAGACGACTTCCAACTTCCCGTCCTCATAGTGCATTTTGGTGATTTTCGGATCGCCCACGGGGTTGTGCGCCGGGAAGATCTCGTCGCGGAAGACTTCCTGCACATAGGCATTGATCTCGTCGAATTCGACATCCTTGCCGAACCGTTTGCGCACCAGCTCCAGGGGAGCCACACCGGGGCGGAACCCGGGTAGTGCGGCTTTCTGACGGATTTTCCGCAGGGCGGCGTCGATTCGGGGAGCCAGCACATCGGCACCGGCGGTAAGTACAACCTCGCGGTCCACGTTGCTGAGGTCGGTTACGGTCAAGTTCACAGGGAAGAGGGTTTGTATGATCGGATGGTTTGGTGCGAGAGAGGGGACTCGAACCCCTAAGCCTTGCGGCACCAGATCCTAAGTCTGGCGTGTCTGCCAATTTCACCACTCTCGCGCGGTGTGGAAACAAGCCGGGAAAATTACCAACTTGCCGCATCAATCCCAACGGAGCCGCTCCCATGTCCACAATCCGACTGGTCTATGTTCCCTGCCCGTCCCACGAGACGGCCAACGCCCTGGGCCGATCGGCCCTGCATGCCCGTTTGGCGGCCTGTGCCAACATCCTGCCCGGCATGCGCAGCCTGTATTGGTGGGATGGGGAAGTGCAGGACGATGCCGAGGCCTTGCTGCTGCTGAAAACCGACGCCAGCCTGGTACCGGCCCTGGAGGCCCACCTGCTCGAGCATCATCCCTACGAGGTGCCCTGTGTGGCCGTGGTGCCCTTCGGCCATGTGAATGCCGGCTATGCCGAATGGCTGCTCGCACAGCTGGGGTGAAATTCCAACCCGACTCGCTACTTTCCACCGCATGCCCAAACTGCATGATTTGGCGGTCCGCCTGATCCGCGAAGCCGCCGCCATCCCCTCGTTTTCCAGCTACGAAGAACGCGCGCACCCCTGGGTGCGGGCCTTGTTCGCCGACCAGCCCGGTGTCACCATCGAAGTGGTGCACGAGCGGAACCTGCTCATCACGGTGCCGGGCCAACCCGACCGCCCCCCGGTGGCCTTGGCCGCCCACCTGGACAAGATCAACCACTTCGGCACCGACCGCACCGACCCCCTGCCCGTTACCGAGGAAGTCGGTTATCTGGAGGGCCAGTTGGACGATGCCGCCGGCCTGGGCCTGGTATTGGCCGTAGCACTCAATCCGAGAAAACATCCCTATCCCACGCTGTATGTGCTGTTGTCCGAGATGGAGGAAAGCATGGGCCTCAAGCAGCATCCCCACCTGTTGCGGAACGGTGGCGAGGGGTTGTACCACGGCATGGGTGCCGAGCGCCTGGCCCGGCATCTGATCGCCACCGGCCGCGTGCCGGCCGCCTGCGTGACCGTGGACACGACCCCCTTGTTCCGGGGGCAAGCGGGTACCGCCATCTATGCCGCCCATTGGGAATTCACCAACCTGGAAGTGACCGATGCCGAGCGGAAAGCCACCGAACAGGTGCGTGATTTTTTCCTGAGTACCGACCCCGACCTGCGTTCATCCAACAACACCAACGATTATCTGGTGTACGGGCGGGTGTTTTCCACCGAGGCCGCCCAGCCCGTGCCCAGCATCGCCCTGGAGCCGGCCATATTCCCGTACCATCAGATCGGTGAACGTGTGTTTCTGCACGACATCCGGTCCATCGCCGATTTGTTGGATGCCTGGCTCGCCGGCTGAAAAAGCCCCCGTGTTCGTGCTGAATCCGTCGGCCGACCGCAAGCGGGCGGCCGACCGGGAGCGGTGGCTGCGCGAAACGCTGGCAACGGAATGGCCCGGGGCCCGCATGGAGGTATCGGCCCGCCCGGGCGATGTGGCCCGCCTCGGGCGCGAAGCCGCCCTCGCCGGGCATCCGGTCGTGGCCGGCGGCGGAGACGGCACCGTGAATGAGTTGGTGAACGGGCTGGCCGACCTGCCCGGCGCCGTAATCGGGGTGTTGCCCATGGGCAGCGGGAACGATTTCGCCAAAAGCGTGGGTATTTCGCGGCATCGCGCAACGGCCTTGCGCCAACTCCGGCGCGCCGAACCCACCCCGCTGGACCTCATCCGGTTCACATCCGACCGGGGCGACGGCTGGTGCGACAACACGCTCGGCCTGGGGTTCGACGGCTGGGCCAATTTCCATGCCCATCAGAACCGCCTCTTTACCGGGTCGGTGCAATATCTGTATGCCGTGGTGCGCACGGCGTTCTCCTTCGGCCCGGTGAACATGCGCATCCGCATGGACGACCAACCCCCGATCGAAGGACGTTACCTGATGGCCGTGGTCTGCAACGGGGCCGTGGAAGGGGGCAATTTCCGTGTGGCACCCATGGCGGACAACCGCGACGGCTGGATGGATGTGGTGCTCATGGGTCCGGTGGGCATACCGGGGTTGTTCCTGCGGCTGCCTTTTTTCCTATTTGGCACACAATTCCGGTTCGCCAACATCGCGCATCATCGCTGCAAGCGCATAGAAATCGAAACCGATACTCCCCTGGGCGTTCATGTGGACGGGGAGGAGCTCGGCGGGAACGAGGTGTCGTGCCTGAAGGCGGAGCTCAGGCCTAGTGCCCTGCAAGTGCTTCGTGCGGCGCCCATTTCGTCTTGAGCACTCCTATAATCGCTACCAAAAGCACCAAATGGCCGATTAGGCCGGCCTCGGGGCCGAAGGCGCCACCGGTCAGCCATTCGGGGCCTCCCGTTTCGGTCTGAAGGATGCTGGTGCGGAAATGGATGCCACTCACCGGATATCCGAAAACGGCACCCTGCACGAAGTTCCACGATACGTGCAGCCCGAAACTGAAACCGAGCCGCCCGGTGAGCACATAGGGCAGCCCCAACAGGATGCCGGCCAGGAACACCCCGGCCACGGCCATCCAGTTCACACCCGGGTTGGAGGCATGCAGCCCGGCGAACACGGCGGCGCTGAGGCCGACCGCCCACCACCGGCCCAGGCCCTCGGCCAGGTTGGTCAGTTGGTAGGCCCGGCTCATCAGTTCCTCATAATACCCTACCAGAAGCATCTGCCAGGCGTACCCCAGCAGCGCCCAGGCGAAGGAGGTGGTGCCGATCCGCATCCAGCCGAAGCCGGTGACGGTGGTCCATCCGGCCAGATATTGATAGGCGAAGACGGATGCCATCAGGACGAATCCGGTGGCCAGGCCCATACCCGTTTCGCGCCACCACAACGGCCCGCCGTAGGCGCCGAGCGAGGAAATGGGGCGCTTGTCCACCCACCGTGCCGCCAACCAGGTGGCCGCCAGAATGCCGCACATCGGTACCAGCAGGGTGAGCTCGCGGGAGACGCCGTCGGGCAGCCAGGCCATCACGGGCGCCACCAATGCCGCGATCAGAACGAAGTGGATCAGCAATCGCCAAGCGGCTCTCAAGCGGCCTTCCTCGGCGTTCCAGAACGGGTTGTATTTTGCCTGCATGACCGGATTCCTGTTCGCACAATATAGCATCGACCCCGCCCACCGCCGGAACCGCATTGCGGCCGGCGAGGCGATCCTGACCACCGAGCCCGATGCGCACCGCCATCCGGTTCTGGTGCCCCGTGTGTGGGTACCGGCCCCGGACGACGCCCTCCGTGCCGGCGGCAACGGCCTGGCCTTGCGCCGCCACCGCATCCTGCTGCCGGTTGACGGGTTCTCCCTGGCCAAAACCGTGGCCGGTACGCTCATGGCGTTCTTCTACCGCCCCTATTCGGGCAACGTGCTGCAGGTGGCCGCCTACCGCGACGGCCAGACGGCCCAAGTGCTATCGGTGCCGTCCAATGCGCTCATCAAGCCGTTTTCAGCCCGCATGCCGGTACTGCTCGACGAAGCCGGTGCGGCCCTCTGGCTCGATCCCATGATGGACGACCTGGACCGCCTGGCCCCGCTGGTGAAAGCCGCGCCGGTGGACCTGCTCACCAATTACCGCATCGGCGAAGGCGACGACTTGTCGGCCCTCACAGACTGAAAACCATGCCCTCCCGGGCCAGTTTCAATTCGTCGAACCGGTCGGCATAAGCCCTAAGGGCGATTTCCCGGGCATGCAGGTGCTCGTCGGTGGCGTTGGGGTCGTGATGGGTGAGGAACAGCCGCCGTACCCCGGTTTCCATGGCCATCTCCACCACATCCTCCCAGGCCGAATGCCCCCAGCCGATGCGGTTGGGATAGGTGTCCCGGTCGTAGTTGGCGTCGTGTATGAGTACGTCGCACCCTCGGATGAAGGCCATGAACCGGTCGCGGAACGCGTTACCGCCAGCCGCACCCGCCGGCGGCAGCTCGTTGTCGGGCGCATAAACCAGCGTTTTGCCCCCCACATGCAATTTGTAGGCGGCCGTTTCCACTGGATGGTTCGACAGCATGAATTCCACCGCATACCCCTTGTACCGCTGCAGCTCGGGTTCCTGGGTCACATACTGGATGTCGGCATTCAGCATTTCGACGGTCACCGGGAAATAGGTGGGCGAAAACTGGGTGGTGAGCACGGTCTTGCAATCGCCGATCTGCTGGCGGGGCATGTGGATGCTCAGGCTGTTGCCTTTCTCATAGATGGGCCTGAAGAAGGGAAACCCCTGGATATGGTCCCAATGGGCATGGGTGATGAAAATGTGCCCATGCCGCTCGTGCCCCGTGGCTACGATTTCGTTGCCCAACAACCGGATTCCGCTGCCGCTGTCCAGGATCAGGTAATCTTTGGAATCGGGAATATCCACCTGCACGCAGGAAGTGTTCCCCCCATATCCGAGTTTGTCCCGGTCGGGGCAGGGGATGGAACCACGCACGCCCCAAAAACGGACGGCGGTACTCGAGTGCAGGTCGGGCATGCTGGGGCTTATCCGGCTAATTCATCGATCTCTTTGCGGAGCTGTACCAGTTCTTTCTGTTTGACGGCCAATTGTTCCCGAGCCGCGTCGATTTTGGCCTGTATTTCTTCAATCAGCACATTTCCACCCTTGTTGGGCTTGATGTAGGTCTTCGCGTCGGCATAATGCAGGATGGTGGAGTTCAACTCCTCACATTCCTTCTTGAGGCGGAAGAGGTCGTTTTGGCGGGCTTTCAATTCGGTACGGGTGTCGCCTCCGTGGTCCGTGTGCGTGCGCTCGTGGCGTGGGGCCCGTTCGGGCCGGTCCGTGGCCCGCACCAAGGCGTAGGCGCTGTCGCATGCCGCCCGGTATTCTTTCCAGATGGTCTCTTTGTATTTGATGGGTACGAACCCGAGGGCCTGGTATTCGGCCTGAAGGGCTTTCAGCTCGGCGGCCAGGGTGTCGGTGGCACCGGCCTCGGCCAAGGCGGCGATCTTGGCGATGATCTCGCGCTTCTTGGTCAGGTTGTCTTTCTGCTCCAGGCGCAGTTGTTTGTAGTGGCCCCGGCGGTTCTGTTGGTAGGCATCCACCGCCGCCTTGAACCGGAGCCAGATCTTCTTGTTCTTGCGCCGGGGAACCGGACCGATGGCGTTCCATTCCTTGAACAACGCTTCCACGGCGTCGCCGGGCGCATCGGTGGCCGAACCCAAGGCTTCGGCTTTTTCGCACAGCGCCACTTTCAGGTCGTAATTCTGATTCTCCTGATCGCGGATGGTGTCCAGGTTGTCGTGCTTTTTCGCGTTGAAGGTGTCGGAGGCGGCTTTGAAGCGCTCCCACAAACTCTCCGACAGTTCCCGAGGCAAGGCGGCCGTCTCTTTCCACTTCTTGTGCAGCACGTTCATCTCTTTGGCGGCCAAGGCCAGGTCGGTCTCGTCCAGGAGCTTCTCGGCGGCTTCGCATAGCGCCGTTTTGGCCGCTACGGCCGCTTCGAGCGCGGCCTTGTACGCCGGATCCCGCTCGGTCTTCGCCTTGAAGTAGGTGTCGCGAAGGGATTTGTACCGCTCCCAGATGTCGTCGGCTTTCTCTTTGGCCACCTTGCCGATACGCCGGAACTGCTCGGAAAGGGTCTCCACGTCCTCGTCGCGGTCGGTCCAGGGTTGGTCGGCCGTGGGCAGGCCGTCCACCAGGGCTTTGAGTTTGTCGAGCACGAAGAGTTTGCCGATCAGGTTCTCTTCCTCTTTCTGGCGCAGGTTCACCAGATATTCCACCTTGTGCTCTTCGAACAGCTTGACCAAGGCCCGGAAGCGTTCGTTCTGCTCTTCGGCCTCGGGTGGCAAGGGCTTGATGTCCTCGAACCGGTGCTGGATCTGGGAGGCCTCGCCGTGGCGCCCCCACTGCTTGCCATCCACCAGGGCCTGCATGCGGGCGATCAGGTCTTCGCGTTTGCGCAGGTTGTTCTGGCGGCGCTCCTGTACGAGTTCGTAATGGGCTTTGCGGGCGGCCGCGAAGGCCGAATGGGCTTCGTTGAAGGCGGTGAACAAGGCCGATTTGGCGTCCTCATCATCCCAAGCCGGGCCTTCGGTCCATTTCGTGCGGAGGTGGTCGAACTCGGCCGCTGCGGTGGACCATTCGTGGGATGCGGCCCATTCGGTGGCTTTGGCCACCAGCTCTTCATAATAAGCGCGGGGTTCGGGGGTCGGCTCGGTCGTCATGGTCGATGCTCCTGGAATCGGGTATCCGTATGCAACCGGCGAAATGGCCGGTTGAACCTAATAAGTGCCCGATTTTAAGGAACTTCCCGACCTACCGCAAACGGCGGCAGGATTCTACCAACTTGCGGAAGTCGGCCGGCCACGGCGCCCGCACTTTCACCGGCTTTCCGGTACGCGGCTGGCGGAACTCCAATTCCCAGGCATGCAGGGCCTGCCGGTCGATGAGGGTTTCCTTGATTTCGGCGGGCGCGTACTGCCGGTCTCCCACTATGGGGTGCCCCATGGCGGCCAGTTGCACGCGGATCTGGTTCTTCAGGCCGGTGTCCAGGTTCACCCGCAACAAGGTGGTGTCGGGCAGACGCTCCTCCACTTTCCAGGTCAGCCGGGCCCGCGTGCCTTCGGGGTCTCCTTCGGGAACCACCACATTCCGGAACCCGGCCTGGATGGGCTTGAGATGATGCACGCATTCGCCCTGGTCTTCGGCCACCACGCCCCGCACCAGGCACAGATAGGTGCGGATGGGCGTATGGTCCAGGAACTGTTTCACCAGATCTTTGTGGGCGATGCTGTGTTTGGCGAAAACCACGCATCCCGAGGTGTACCGGTCGATCCGATGCACGGTGATCACTTTTTCGCCTCTGGGCGCCACCACCCGGTTGATGAGGTCCAACAGGTTGAAGGCTTTGGTGCCCGCTATGGGCACGGTGAGCAGGCCGGCCGGTTTGTTCACCACGACCAGGTCGCGGTCGTCGTGGAGCACTTCGTATCGGTAATGGACGGCCATGGGTCAGTCGGATGCGGTGAGTTGGTCGATTTCGGCCAATGTCTCGTGCGACGATGCGTCGTTCGGATATTTGGCGATGCAGGTGAACATGACCGCTTTGGCCTCGGCCAACCGGTTCATGTACGCCAGGGCGATGGCTTTGGCCTGCAGGAGGTCGGGGGTTTCGCCCCCGATGCGGATGCTGGCCTCCACCGTGTCCAGGGCTTCCGGGTACCGGCTCAGCTGGATGAGGGTGTAGTAATGCTCGTTCAGCAGGCCCACGTGGTCGGGCCAGTCTTTCCGGGCCTCGGCAAAGGCGTAATCGGCTTTGTCCCAGAGGTCCAGGGCCGCGCTCAGGCTGCCGAGCATGAACATCAGGAAGGTGCGGTCGTCGCCGGTGGCGTGGTCCAGGAATCCGACCAAACGGTCGCCGATGGATCTCAACTCCATCCGGATTTCATGCCGGCGGGCATCGGTAACCGCATCCTCGGGCCCGCGGACCGCATCGGTGAGGTCCACGAGGCGTTCGGAGATCTCGAGCAGGATGGGTTTAAGGGTGGACATACAGGGTTTGCGACCACTCGGTCACGGAATTGGGTTGAAGGCGCCCGTCATCCACACGGAGTTGGATGGTGACCCGCCCGGCTTGGGTGAAAGTATGGGTGAAACGGGGCCCGCTACCGATTTCGCGGCCGTTGAGCAACCAGGTGAGTGCGAGGGGGTCGCCGTCCGGATCGGATGTGGCGGAGGCGTCGATTTCGGTCGGTTGACCCACCCGCAGTTCCCGGGGCACTACGGTTTCGACACGGGGCGGCCGGTTCATGAACACGGTGGTGGAGCCGCTGGCGGTGGAGTTGGGCAGCCCCTGCTGGTCGTCTACCACCAAGGAAACGGTATGCAGGCCGCCCTGGGCATAGGTATGGTGTACAACGGGGCCTTCGGCGGTGTGCCCGTCGCCGAAATCCCAGAAATACCGGAGCGAGTCGGCGTCGGCATCGGAAGCGGCCGGTGCGTGGAACCGGTGGGAGCGGTTGAGGCTGACGACGGGTTCCAGGGCGCTGAGCACGGGGGCCCGGTTCACGGGCACGGAGACGACGCCCTCGGTGCGGCTGTTGGCCAGGCCGAGGCCGTTGTCGACGGCGAAGCGTACCCGAAGGGCCGCCTCGTCGGCGGCCTCGAAGACGCGGGCGGCCGGGCCTTCGGCCCAGCCGCTGTCGGGCAGCAGCCAGAAGAAGCGGGTGGCGCCGGGCGAGCCGCCCAGGTCGATGGTGAAGGCGGTATGCGGCGCCACCCGCTCCGGCGCGGCGGCGAGGGCGATGGGAGCGCCGATTACGGTGATGCGGTGTTCCGCCCTCGCCGCCGCCTCGTCGAGGCCCGACGGGTGGCGCACCGTCAACCGCACGGTGTAGGTGCCGGGGCGATCGTACCGGTGCGCCACCCGCGGGCCTTCGGCCGCGGTGCCGTCGCCCAGGTCCCAGTGCCAGCCGGCGGCTTCGCCGCCTTCGAGCACCGCGCCGAAGGCCGTCTCGTCGCCCGCGCCGGTCTGCGCGGGCGCCTCGATGGCGGCTACGCCGCCCTGGTTCACCCGCACGGTGAATGCCGTGCGCTGGATGGAGGAAAAGGTACCCGAATTGTCGGCTATGGTGAGCGAACCGGTGTACACGCCGGGTGCCACATAGGTGTGGCGGATGTCGCGCCCCACTTTGTTGGTGCCGTCGCCCATGGTCCATTCCCAACGGATCACTTCCCCGTCGGGGTCGGCATCGGTGGATTGGGCGGCCGAAAGCTCCACGGTGCCATCCACGGTGAACAGGCGCCCGCTCACAACCGGCACCGGCGGGTGGTTCACCCGCACCCGCAACGAATCGGTACCTACGCCTCCGGTGTTGTCGGTAACCCGCAGGTACACGGTGTGCCAACCGGGTTCGTCTATGCCCTGCTGCACGGTGGCACCATCGCGGAACACACCTCCCGGAAATTCCCACTCGTATTTCACGATGCGGCCGTCGGTGTCGCGGGAACGGGTACCCACATAGGTGGCCGGCCGCCCCGGCGATACGTGTTTGTCGTTGCCGGCTTCGGCTATGGGTGCCCGGTTCACGCCGATGCGATGTTCCGCCCGGGCAATGGAATTGGCCGTCAGGGCCTCATCGGTCACTTCCAATACGGCCGCTATGGGTCCGTCTTCGCGCACGAGGTATTCCACAACGGCCCCTTCGAATTCTTCCCCGTTGATGGTCCACCAGTAGGTGAGTTCGCCGCCCTCGGGGTCGGTACTGGCCGACCCGTCGAAACGGATCACATCGCCTTTTTTGGCGGCACCGGGTGCCCGGATGCGGGCTACCGGCGGCCGGTTCACCCGCACGGTGGAAACCGCCACCGCGGTGGCGCAGGGCGACCCGGAATCGTCGGTCACCTTCAGGGTTACGGTGTACAGGCCGGGCGCAGGGTACACATGGTCGTACCGGGCACCCACGCCCGTGTTGCCGTCGCCGAAATCCCATTCGTATCGGATGATCCTTCCGTCGGGATCTTCCGATACCGTGCCATCGAAGGCCATGGGCCGGTCGGCCACGTAAGATCGGTTGCCCCCGCCCCAGGCCACGGGCGGCGCGTTCACCCGAACCGAATCCGACCATTCCACGGTTTCTTCGGTGCCGTTCAGCATACCGACCACCCGGAGCAGGAAGGGATGGTGGCCGGCCCGGTCGAACACCCGGGTGATGGTTTCGCCGCGGAGGGTATCGGCGCCGAACACCCATTCCGTGCGCAGGGGCCTGAAATCGGCTCCGGCCGTGCCGGTCCGTTCGAACCGCAGCAGGGAGCAGGAGGTGTCGGGATAGGCGGTACTGAAACCGAACCGGGGGTATTCGATGGGTACGTAATCGGGTATGGGCAGCGGAATGGGTAGGGGGTTGCCGGCCTCATCCCGAACGACCATCGAGAAGGTGTTTCGCGTACGGTTGCCGAACACGTCGAGCCCGACCAGTTCGGTGCCTGCCGGAATGGGAACCGGGTTCGACATCCAGCCGGCGGCCGGCGACCCGCGCAGGACCGATTCCTGGCGGAAGGGTATGGTGATGCGGATTTCGGAATCGGCCAGGCCGTAGGTGTCTATGGTCACCCGTTCGCGACCGGCAACCGGCAGGCGCACCTGGGTGCGGAACCCGGCGGTGTCGGGCATGCGCAAGGTGAGTTCGTACGCGAATTGCCGAACCCCGGGCGGGGGTACCTTGTCGTCGGGTTTGAGCGAGAGCACGTAGTCGAAGTGGTTGGCATCGTTACCGTCCAACCCGATCACCAACAGCACGAACCGGCGCATGCCGGCTACGGGCAAGCCCGATTCCAGGGGTAGTTCGCGCACATTCCAGTAGCGCATGTCGAGGCGGGCGCGGGTACCTATGGTTTCGTCGAGGAGGATGTCGGCATCCGGAAACCGGAGGCCGGCATTGGTGGCCGGGTCGTGGCCGGGACCGAACAGACGGCCCGCACTTTGCCCGCCGAGCAGCACGAAACGGACCTCGGTGTCGAACGCGCCCCGGCGTTCGTCCAGGTTGCCGCCGGTTTCCGCATCGAATATGCGGAGGTACACGGGGTCGGGGTACCCGTCGGGGATGTCGAAATACAAGGCCTGGAGGGAGTTGGGGTCTCCGCTGTCCGAGGGGGAACCGGTCCCGTGAACCGAAAGGTAGAGGCCGCGGGCTTGCTGGGCCTGGGAAACCAGGGGGGAAAGGGCCAAGGCCAGCACGAACCACCGCGACAAGCCCCGAACCATGGCCTCAGGAACCGAAGGCGGTTTCGATCTCGTGAACCTTGCTCAGAATCTGCTTGGCCTGCGCGTCGTTCTTCTGCATCACCCGATGCTGGAGGTTGGTCACCAGGTTGGCCTTCTGCTCTTCGAAGGCCGTACTCTTGGCCAGGTCTTTACCGGCGGTGCGCACGATGGCATACAACTCCTCGGCGCGGACCACCCCGTACAAGCCGTCCTTGTTCAGGGCGTGTTTGCGTTTGCTTTCGAATTCCGAGTACAACGTCGGGAATTCGTCGGTGGTCTGGGCTTCGGCGATTACCTCGACATCCGAAGCGCCGGTGGCGGTCAACGGGATGCGGCAGAGGTAGAAATGCTTCTCCGTGTATTGCATGGCCGAATATACGCATTTAGGGCGCCGTGCCGGGCCTCCGTATATTCCAGTCTTTGGAAAACATAGATATAGGCGAATGTCCTTCGATGCCTTTACGCTGAGTCCCGAGATCCGAATGGGACTCGACGACCGGAATTTCACAGCTCCCACACCCATTCAGAACGAAGCGATTCCGGTCATCCTGGAAGGGAAAGATGTTATCGCTTCGGCCCAAACAGGCACCGGTAAAACGGCCGCTTTCGCCATCCCCATCCTCGAGAAGCTCTTCCAAGTGAAGAAACCGGGTGTGCGGGCCTTGTTGCTGGCACCCACCCGCGAATTGGCCCAGCAGATCGACGAGCAGTTCTGGACCCTCGGATACCATTCGGGCATCACCACGGTCTGCGTGTACGGCGGGGGCGACTGGAGTGCCCAACAAGCCGCCATCCGCGACGGGGTGAATGTGGTCGTAGCCACACCGGGCCGCCTGCTGGACCTGATCAAATCCCTCAACATCGATTTTTCCGGCCTGGAATTCCTGGTATTGGACGAAGCCGACCGCATGCTGGACATGGGGTTCATTCCCGATGTGCGCACCATTGTGGCCCGCTTGCCCAAGAACCGGCAGACCCTGCTGTTTTCGGCCACCATTTCGGACCGTGTGGAAGCTCTGGTGAAGGAGCTGACGCGGGAACCGGCACGCATCAACGTGTCCTCGTTCAAAACGGCCGACGGGGTGACCCAAGTAGCCTACAAGATCCGGGAAGACCGCAAGATCGACCTGGTGCTGCACCTGTTCGAGCAGCACGCCTGGACCAGCGGCCTCATTTTCACGGCTACCAAACGCGGATGCGCCGCACTGGCCCGTGCCCTATCGAAAAAGGGTGTGAAAGTGGGCAGCATGCACGGCGACATGGAGCAGCACGAGCGTGAGGCCACTCTGGGCGAGTTCCGACGGGGGAACATCACCACCATCGTGGCGACGGATGTGATGGCACGGGGCATCGACATCAACAACATCAGCCACGTGCTGAACTTCAACGTGCCTCGGGACCTGGACGATTACATCCACCGCATCGGCCGCACGGCCCGGGCCGAAAGCACGGGTACGGCCATCACGTTGGTGTCGCCCGAAGACGAGCGTCCGTTCAAGACCATCATCCAGCATGTGGGCAAGAACCTGAGCATCCTCGATTCTCCCTTGGCCGCCGCCGAAGAAGGCGCTGAAGTGGCGCCGGCAGCCGAAGGCGACCGGCCGCGCCGGTCGGAAGGTGGCCGTGGCCGCGGCAGGGACCGTGGGCGCGACCGCGACCGCGGTGACCGTCCGCGCCGGCCGGAAGGCGAGGCCAAGCCCAAGGCGGAAGCCAAGCCCGAAGCGAAACCGGAGGCGAAAGCGGATGCCAAACCCGAACGCAAGGATCGCCGGGAAGGCGACCGCGACCGGAACCGTGACCGGAACCGGGGAGGGCGCGACCGCGACCGGAAGTCCCAGTCGCAGGAAGAGCGCATCCGCAACGTGAAGGCGCAGGTGAGCCTGCCGCCGGCACCCGCGCCCGTCAAACCGAAATCCGGTATCGTAGGCCGCATCCTTTCCTTGTTCGGGAAGAAGTAGGTATACTTCCCTCGGGTATCAGCCACGTGAGTCTCCCCGAGCACATTTTCAACATAGCCCTCATACACGGCCTCTTCTTTGGCCTGTATGTGGTGCTGTTCATGCACCACTTGATACGGGCCATCTGGTCGCGGTCGTGGTTGCACGCCCAATATGCGCTCATCAATCTGGGGTCGGCCGCCTTCCTGTTCGTGCTCGACCTGCAGACCATTCCCGAGCTGCATTCCGTGGTCGGGGTCTCCGGCTACCGCTATCTGATCTTCCTGGCGGCGTTCACGGGTTTCTGCGTGCTGATGGTGCTCAAGATCCTCTCGAACGCCTTCAATCACAATGGGGCCACGGATGTGTACCTGGCGTTCGCGTTCGGGGTAACGGTGTTCAGCACGGTGGTGGGGCCTTTCCTGGATGCCGACCGCGCCAGCATGATGGCCGTGGTGGTGTTGCTGGCCATCGGTCTGTTCGTTTCCCTGTTCAGCCTTTCCGTGCTCCGTGAGGAGTCGGGTCGCAACCTGTTCAAGGTCAGCGGGTTGGTGATGGTGCTCATCGCCATGGTTCTGGGCCTGTTCCAGGTGCTCGACGTGTCGCTTCCGGCCTTTTTCCAGGTGTTCGGCATCCATGTGACGGCGGCGGTAGGCCAACTGCTCATCCGGTTCCTGAGCCTGGAGCACGAATTCGGCCATGCGGGCACCGAACCGAACGAATCGGCCCCGGCCTACAAGGCCTTGCTCGAAGAGAAGAAGCGGATGGAGGAATACGTGGCCATGACCGCCCATGAGATCCGGACTCCGCTGAACGGCATTATCGGCTTGAGCGACATCCTCTTGGAAGGCATGGAAGGGGACCTGTCCGAAGGGCAGACCAAGCACCTGGGCCTCATTTCCCAGAGCGGCCGCCGTCTCAGCTACCTGCTCAGCGACCTGCTCGATGCCGAACGCATCCGGGCGGGCCACCTCGAGCTGGAGGAATCGCCCATACACGTGCGCTCGCTCGTGAACCGCGTGTTGGCCATCGCCGCGCCCAACGCCGCCGGCAAGGGGCTCGAACTCAAGAATCTGGTACCTGCCGAACTGCCCAACATCCGGGCCGACGCCAACAAGCTCGAACAGGTGCTCATGAACCTGGTGAGCAATTCGGTGAAATACACCGAAACCGGGCATGTGTCGGTTGCCGCCGAAGTGCGGGACGGGCACGTGGAGATCCGCGTGGAGGATACCGGCAAGGGGCTGTCCAAGAGGAACCTGGACCAATTGATGGGTGCTTCGGACGACCGCATGGTGCCCAACAATTCCACCCGGCATTCCTCCGGCCTGGGCCTGAAGATCATCTACCGGCTGTTGGAAGCCCACGGCAGCAAACTGGTGGCTGTCTCCGAACCCGATTACGGGTCTTCTTTCAGCTTCAGCCTTCCCATGACCACCGAAATGGCACCGGTGGACCTCTCGCTCGAAGAGTTCATGGTGGGGGTACCCCGGCAGGCCGGTCCGCCCTCCGGAGCACCCCGGTTGCGCCGCCTCACCCCGCGCAACGAGCAGACCCATATCATGATCGTGGACGATGAGGCCATCAACCTGAAGGTGCTCAACGCCCAGCTCACCCGCAGCGGCTACCGGGTGACCGAATGCTATTCCGGCACCGAAGCGCTGCGTCAGTTGGAATCGGGCATCATTCCCGACCTCATGGTGCTCGATATCATGATGCCCAACATGAACGGCCTCGAAGTGCTGGACCGCATCCGGGAGAAATATGCCGCATCCGAACTGCCGGTCATTCTGCTGACCGCCAAAAACCACACGGTGGACATCCTCGAGGGCTTCCAGCGGGGCGCCAACGACTATGCCACCAAACCGATCGCCAAAGACGAACTCCTGGCCCGTATCCGCACGCACGTGGAGCTGGCCCGCGTGTACCACGCCTTCTCGCGGTTCGTGCCCCACGAGTTCCTGCAGTTCCTGGGTTACAACAGCATGCTGGACATCCGCCTGGGCGACCAGGTCCAGAAGAACATGACCGTGCTCTTCTCGGATATCAAGGATTTCACCCGCTTGTCGGAAGCCCTGTCTCCCAAGGAAGCCTTCGATTTCATCAACACGTTCCTGGGTGTGGTGAGTCCCGTCATCCGGGAACACGGCGGTTTCGTGGACAAATTCATCGGCGATGCCATCATGGCCCTGTTCCCCGGGCCGGCAGACCATGCGGTTGCCGCCGCGGTCCATATGATGGACGCCCTCAAAAGCCTGAATATCGACCGGGAACTGAAGGGGCTGGAACCCATCCGCGTGGGTACCGGCCTGCATACCGGCGAACTCATGCTGGGCACGATCGGTGAGGAAATGCGCATGGAAGGCACCGTGATCTCCGATGTGGTGAATACCGCATCCCGCATGGAAGGCCTCACCAAACTCTTCGACAACACCGTGGTCATCAGCTCGGCCACCCGCGACGCCCTCCAGGACAAGAACCGATTCCACTTCAAGTACCTGGGCAAGTCCAAAGTGAAAGGCAAGCAGATCCTGGTGGATGTGTTCGGGGTCATCGAAGGGGATGCCGACAAACAGGTAGCCCTGGAGCTCGAAACCCGGCCCGAGTTCGAAAAGGGCATCCGCGAGTTCTACAACCGCAATTTCACCACCGCCAGCGTGCACTTCAACGAAGTGCTCAAGAAAAATCCCAACGACAAGGCCGCCGCCCTCTTCCTCAAGAATTCGGCCGACCTCATGGTGCGCGGTGTGCCCACCGACTGGGACGGTGCCGTCGAATGAACCCCCACTGTTGACACCCCGCTTTTTTTTGCCTACAATTTAACCAGATGGTCAAACCATATGGATAAAGCGAACGACACCACCGAATCCCGCATTTTGGAAGCCGCCAACCGCGTTTTTTTGCGATCCGGTTGGGACGGGGCCCGCATGCAGGACATCGCCGACGAGGCAGGCATCAACAAAGCCCTGCTCCACTACTACTTCCGCAACAAGGAGAAGCTGTTCGATGCGGTATTCGAGCGGGTGTTCCGCCTGCATTTCCGGCCCGCACTTCAGTTGTTGACCGAAGACCGCCCCTTGGAAGCCAAGATTCCGGACTTCGTGGAAGCCTATGTGCAGACCATCATGGCCAATCCGTTCATACCGGCCTTCGTGCTGCACGAGCTGAACCGGTCGCCCCAGCGCATGGTGACCATGGCCGACCGCGTTGCCCCCGAGATCCGCCCGATCCTGGTGGCGCAATTGCAAGCCGGCATGGCCTCCGGCCGGTTCCGAACCATGGATCCGCGCCAAGCCGTGGCGCACCTGTTCAGCATGGTCATCTTTCCCTTCATCGCCCGTCCGGTGTTGTCGGTAGCCCTGGCGTTGCCGGCCACCGACTACGACGCGTTCCTTCGGGAGCGCATGCACGAGATCCCCCGCGCCTTCTTCGCCCTGCTTCGTCCCGACCTATGAATCCCATCCTGCTGTTATGGGTGCTTGCGGCCGCGCCCGACACCCTGCACCTGCCCGACCTGCTGGCATCGGCGCGGGCCACCTGGCCGGCCACCGATCGCGTCGAATTGATCCAGGCGCTGCGGGCGGTAGACTTGGCCGAAGCCCGCGCCTCGCACACGCCCGCGTTGACCCTGGGTGGGCTGGCCCAATACCAAAGCGATGTCACCGAAATCGCGTTGCCATTTCCGGGTGGAAACGCACCGGTCCAACCCAAAGACCGGTATGTGCTCAGCCTGGACCTGCGCCAAACGCTATGGGATGGCGGAATGGCCCGGTCTCAACGGAATATGACGGATGCGCGCACCGCCATTTCGTCGGCCGAGCTGGACGTTCGCCTGGAACAGGTGGAGCGGTGGGTAGAAGAAGCCTACTTTTCCGCCGCCTTGCTCGGCACCCGGCTACAGGTATTGGCGGCCTTCCGGGACGAACTGGAAACCCGCATGCGTCAGGCCGAAACGCGCGTGCGCAACGGAAGCGGTAGCCAGGCCCAGGCGGACACCTGGCATGTGGAATGGCTGATGGCGGGCCAACGGCATGACGAAGCCGAACGGCAACGGCAGGCGGCATTGAACCGCCTGGCCATACTGAGCGGCCGCCACTGGGTAGGCGTTCCGGTGCTGATGGAGCCCGATGCGGCCGTTCCGGGCGCCCGCCCCGAGCTGCGGGTGTTCGAGGCCCGCCGCCGGGAACTGCAGGCCCGCCACACCCAGGTGCGGGCCGACCGCATGCCGCAGGTAGCCGCATTCGGCACGGCGGCCTATGGGAAGCCTGGGCTGGACCTGTTTTCGGACACCTTCAAGCCGTGGTATGTGGTCGGGGTCCAGGTGCGATGGTCCTTGTGGGACCAGGGGCGGTCGGCCCGTTCGCATACCCGTTTGGAACTGGCCCGGCGCGAGACCGCCGTGGCCGAGGCGGAAGCCCGGCGGCAATGGGAGCTTGAGGCGGAGCGCTGGAAGGCCGAAATCGCAACGGCCGAAGCGGCCTTGGACCGCGACCGCGCCATCCTGGAACTGCGTGGTCGCCTGGTGGCGCACATGGCCACCCGCCTGGACGCCGGCGCCGCCACCGAAACCGACTACCTGGCCGAGCGCCAGGCCGAACTCCGTGCCCGCCTCGACCGGGAGCTGCACGCCTGGAACCTCCGATACGCCCGCCACCAACTCGCCCGCACGGGCACCCTACAGCCATGAACGCACGCACACGGATATGGACCGCCTTGTTGCCGCTGCTGGCGGCCGCTTGCGGCACCGAAACCCCCGCATCGGATGCCTACGGCCATTTCGAAGCCGTGGAAGTAACCATTTCGGCCGAAGCGGCCGGTACCGTGGTCTGGATGGGGGTGGATGAAGGCGACCGGGTGGAAGCGGGCATGGTGGTGGCGCGCATCGATACGGCCGCGGCGGCCTGGCAGCTGCGCGCCTTGGAGGCCGGCCTTGCGGCCGCCCGCGCCCGGTTGGACCAGGTGGATGCCCAGGAGCGGGTATTGCGTGCGCAACGCGACAACCTGGAGCGGGAGCGGGCGCGGGCGGCCCGTATGGCCGCCGAGGGCGCGGCGCCGGCCCAGCTGGCGGAAGACCTGGCCGGCCAGGCCGCCGTGTTGGACCGCCAGCTGGAGGCCCTGGCGCCGCAGCGGGCGGCCATACGGGCCGAGCGGGCCTCGTTGGCGGCCCAACGCGGTCAATCGGCCGATCACCTGGCCCGCCACGAGGCCCGCTCGCCCCTGGCCGGCACCGTGCTGCGCCGCCTCGTGGAGCGCGGCGAGCTCGCCGCTCCCGGCAAACCCCTGTACCAGGTCGCCGCGCTCGACACCCTCGACCTGCGGGCTTTCGTGAGCGGCGACCAGCTCGCCTCCCTGCGCCTCGGCGGCGCTGTCACGGTGCTGGCCGACGCCGGCTCGGGCACGCTGCGCGAATACCCCGGCACGGTCCGCTGGATTTCGGCCCGCGCCGAATTCACGCCGTCCAACCTGCTTACCCGCGAAGACCGCATCACCCTGGTTTATGCCGTCCGCATTGCCGTACCCAACGACGGTTCCCTGAAGATCGGCATGCCGGGCGAAGTCCGTTTTCCATGAATCCCGCCATCCGACTCGGGTCTGTTTCCAAGGCCTTCGGGGCCGTCCGCGCCCTGGACGACGTGTCGTTCGAGGTGGAGACCGGTCGGTTGTTCGGGCTCATCGGGCCCGATGGCGCCGGCAAAACCACCCTCATCCGCATCGTGGCGTCGCTGCTTACGGCCGACGCCGGCACCGTGCAGGTGTTGGGCAATGACCCCGCCGTGGCGTACCGGTCCATCCGCAAACGCATCGGCTACATGCCCGGCCGGTTCAGCCTCTATCCGGACCTGTCGGTAGAGGAGAACCTCCGCTTTTTCGCCACCGTGTTCGGTACTCCGTTCGCAACCGCGGTGGAGCGCGTGCGCGACATCTACGCCCATCTCGAACCCTTCCGAACGCGTCGGGCCGGGGCCTTGTCGGGCGGCATGAAACAGAAGCTCGCCTTATGCTGCGCCCTCATCCACGAGCCCGACCTGCTGCTGCTCGATGAACCCACCACCGGCGTGGATGCCGTGAGCCGCCGCGAATTCTGGGACATGCTGGCCGGATACCGCGACCGCGGCCTCACCATCCTGGTTTCGACCCCATATATGGATGAAGCCGCCCGGTGCGACCGTATCGCCTTCATCCGAGACGGCCGCATCCTGGCGGTGGATTCCCCCCAAACCATGCCCTTGCGGTTCCCGCATCCCCTGTTCCGGGTCAGATCCGCCGACCGTGCGGCCTTGGCGGCCGCCTTGGCCACCTATCCGCATCGGCATTCGGCCTACGCCTTCGGCGATTCGACCCATGTGGCCGATGCCAGGCCCGGCGCGGGTCCCGAATCCCTACTTGAGTGGCTCGAAGCGGCCGGCATTCCGGCCCGGGTGGAACCCATAGCCCCCGGCTTGGAGGATGTCTTCATGGAACTCGATGCCCTGTGGCAACCGGTATGAACGCCATCGAAACCCATCATCTCACCAAACGCTTCGGTGGGTTCACCGCCGTGGACGACCTCACCTTCTCGGTGCGTGCCGGCGAGATCTTCGGGTTTCTGGGCGCCAACGGTGCGGGCAAAACCACCGCCATGAAAATGCTGACCGGCCTGGCGGCCCCCACTTCGGGCGATGCCACCGTGGCGGGCCGGTCCATCCGGGACCACGCCGTTTCGGTCAAGAAACGCATCGGGTACATGAGCCAACGGTTCTCGCTCTACGAAGACCTGTCCGTTCGCGAGAACCTGCGTTTTTTCGGGGGCGTGTACGGCCTGGACGATGCCACCCTGGCCGACCGGATCGCCCGGTTCGAAACCACCTACCACATGTCCGGCCGCATGCATACCCGGGTGAAGGAACTGCCCTTGGGTATCAAGCAGAACGTGGCCTTCGGCACGGCGCTCCTGCATCAGCCCGACATCGTCTTTCTGGACGAACCCACCGGCGGGGTGGACCCCATCACCCGGCGCCGGTTCTGGGGCATGCTGGTGGAAGAAGCCGCCCGAGGCACCACCCTGTTCGTGACCACCCACTACATGGACGAAGCCGAGTATTGCGACCGCATCGGCATGATGGTGGATGGGAAACTGGTAGCCTTGGACACCCCCGCCCGCCTCAAGCAGACCATGGGCGTTGCCACCATGGACGACGTCTTCGTGAAACTGGCGCGGGGAGGTGCTGCATGAACGCGTTCCTGGGGTTCATATTGAAGGAATTCCGCCACATCCTGCGCGACCGCCGCACCCTGGCCATCCTGTTCGGCTTACCCATCGTGCAGTTGCTGCTGTTCGGTTATGCCATCCGCAACGAGCTCACATCCGCCGAAATCGCCGTGTGGGACCAGGCCCGAACCGCCGAATCGCGTGCGGCCATAGCCCGGCTCGAAGCCGGAGGGTATTTCCGGGTGATGGGGCGCGTGGATAGCGAAACCCAGGTGGACCACCTGTTCCGCCGCGGGGTAGTGCGGCAAGTGGTGGTTTTCCCGACCGACGGCCCCCGCGTGCACCTCATCACCGACGGGTCTGACCCCAACATGGCCCGCCTGCTTCAGCGCTACACCATGGGTGTGTTGTCTGATGTGGAACCGGGCAAGGACGTACGGACCACCTACCTGTACAACCCGGGCCTGAAAAGTGCCAACCTTTTCGTGCCCGGGCTCATGGCCGTCATCCTCATGCTGGTGTCCACCCTCATGACCAGCATATCGCTGACCCGCGAGAAGGAGACCGGTACCCTGGAGACCCTGTTGGCCTCACCCCTGGCTCCGGCGCAGATCATCTGGGGGAAAGTGCTGCCCTACCTGTTGGTCAGTTTCGTGAACGTAGGCACCGTGCTGGTCATCGCCCGGGCGGTGTTCGGGGTTCCCTTCAACGGTTCCGTGGCGTTGTTCATCTTCGTGTCGTTGCTGTACGCGTTCACGGCATTGGCCCTGGGCATGCTCATATCCACCGTGGCCAGAACCCAGCAGACCGCCATGATGTTGTCGTTGGGCGGGTTGCTGTTGCCCACCATCCTGTTGTCGGGGTTCATCTATCCCATATCCAACATGCCCGACATCCTGCAGGCCATCAGCCATGTGATTCCCGCGCGGTGGTACATGGTGGCCAACCGGGCCATACTGCTGAAAGGGGCGGGGCTGGCCGACATCGGCCGCGAAGTGCTCATCCTGGCCGGCATGACCGCCTTGTTCCTCACGGTCAGCATCCGGCGGTTTCCCATCCGACTCGACTGACCATGCGCATCCTCCGGTTCATCCTGGTCAAAGAATTCACCCAGATATTCCGGGACAAGGCCATGCTGCCCATCCTGTTCGTGCTACCGGTGGTACAATTGCTGGTGTTGTCGCATGCGGCCGTGTTCGAAGTGAACGGCCTGCGGATAGCGGTATGGGACCAGGACCGCACCGAGGAATCGCGGCGGTTGGAGCAGGCGTTCCGGGCCAACACCTATTTCGAAGTGGTGGAGGGGGTTCAAAACGAGGCCGCCGCCAACCGGTACCTGCGCGAGGGCCGCGTGAATGCCGTGGTTATGATTCCCCGCGGGTCGGGCGTTGTGCATGTGCGCATCGATGCCGTGGACGGCTACACCGCCGGCATCGCCGATGCCTACATCCGGCAGGTGGTGGCCTCGGTGTGGCCGCCTGCGATCGGCCCCGACACCCGCATCGTGAGCGGGCGCTTCCGGTTCAATCCGGAACTGGACGACAAGCGGAACATGGTACCCGCCATCCTGGTGTTGCTCATCACCATGTTGGGGGCCTTCCTGAGCGCCATGAACATCGTTCGGGAGCGTGAGATCGGCACCATGGACCAGCTGGACGTAACCCCCATTACCCGTGCGCATTTCATCCTGGGCAAGCTCATCCCCTTCTGGCTCATCGGCTTGGGCATGTTCGGCATCGGGCTGACGGTGGCCTGGGCCGTATTCGGCATCGTATCGGCCGGGCCGCTGCCGGTGTTGTTCGGCACCGCGGCCCTGTATCTGTTGTCCGTACTGGGGTTGGGCCTGTGGGTGAGCTCCGTGTCGGACACGCAACATCAGGCCATGTTGGTCGCCTGGTTCCTATTGGTGGTGTTCATCCTGATGAGCGGATTGTTCACGCCGGTATCCAGCATGCCGGAATGGGCCCGACACATCGCCCAACTGAACCCGGTGAAATGGTATATCGACCTGGTGCGGCGGGTGATGCTGGCCGGTGCGGGTTGGGCCGACGTGCTGCCCTCGGTAGGCGTGCTGGCCGTGTTCGCGGTGGCCTGGAACAGCCTGGCCTGGTGGTCCATGCGCCGCTGAGGGGCGATATCAGACCGGAAAAGTGAGCGTGAAGGTGGTGCCCACACCGGGGGTGCTCTCCACATCCACGTGGCCGCCCAGGGCGGACATATGCTGATGTACGAGGTACAGGCCTACGCCCTTGCTGTCGGCGTTGCCATGGAAACTGCTACCCAGCTGGAAGAGGCGGTCGCGCACGGCGGGCACATCGAAGCCCAAACCGTTGTCGGCAACGGTAACCAGGACCTTGTCGCCCACGGCTTCGGACCGGAGCCTGATTTCGGGCGGAACGCCGGGTTTGGCATACCGCACGGCGTTGGTGATCAGGTTGAGCAGTACGCTGCCCAACATGGCCATCTTGAACCGGACCTTGGGTGCCCGTTCGAAGTCGGCTAGCACGCGGCACCGCGCCGAGGTGAGCATGGTGCCTATGAGGTCGGTTACCCGGTGCAGGACATCGGCCAGATCCACCCGTTCGGGCACCTGGGGTTCGCCGCCTTTCCGCATGCGGTCCAGATGGCCTTCCAAGGTCTCGATGAAACTGTCGGCCGACGTGCGCAACAGGTCGAAGATCTCGGTGGTTTCGGGATCGGTGATGCGTTCGGCATCGATCAACTCCAGCAATTGCACGAAATTGTACGCCGGTGCGCGCAGGTCGTGGGAGAGGGTGTAGGTGAGGCGTTCCAGTTCCTTATTGGCATAGGCCAGCCGCTGCAGCAGCTGGTCGCGCTCGGCCTGCAACTCCCGGCGGGCGGTCACATTTTTGGCGATCGCATAGATGCGACCCGATTCGGGATGCGAAAGCGTGGTCCATTCCATCCAGATCACCCCGCCGTCTTTGGTCACATAGCGGTTTTCGAAATGGCGGAGCATGGAACCGGCCAGCACCGTTTGCCGGCTGGAGATGGTACGCTCCCGGTCGTCGGGATGGATGAACGACAGGATGGGTTGCGCATAAAGCTCATCGGGGCTGTACCCGAGATCGCGCGAAACGGCCGGATTCACCCGTGTCCAATACCCGTTGGGTTCCGCGATGCAGATCCAGTCGGGCGTTTCTTGAAACAACAGATTCAGATCGAACTCGGGAGCGGTCATAGGCACCGAAAGATACCTATCTCAACCGAAGTACGCGGCTCGCATTCACTATGGCCAACAGGGCCACACCCACGTCGGCAAAGACCGCTTCCCACATGCTGGCGTGTCCGGCGGCGCCGAAAGCGAGCACCACCAGTTTCACCCCGAAGGCGAGGCCGATGTTCTGCCAGACCACGCGTTTGGTGGCCCGTGCGATGCGGATGGCGGTGGCCAGGCGGGCCGGTTGGTCGGTGCGGAGCACGATGTCGGCACTTTCCACGGCGGCATCGGTACCCAGGCCGCCCATGGCCACGCCCACGTCGGCCACCGCCAGGGCCGGCGCGTCGTTGAGGCCGTCGCCTACGAACACCACCGGTGCGCCGGCCGCGGCCCGCAGCCGCTCGAGCTCGGCCGTCTTGCCCTCGGGCCGGAGGCCCGCCGTGGGGGGGTGGGCGGGGGGTGCCCCCCGCGCCCCCCCCCCCCCCCCCCCCGCGGGGCGGGGGGCCGCCCGCCGGCGGGTGGCGGGGCTGGCCCCGGGCCCGGG
>JANJTJ010000032.1 GCA_024711145.1 Balneolales bacterium | reverse complement strand
ACCGATTCGGTGGACCTGGAGCTCATCAACCGGATCGCGTCCATCTACGAGATGCATGTGGACGCCATGCGCGCCCAGGTGAGCGGCGACCTCGTGCTGGCCGAACAGCGCATTCTGGAGTCGGTTGCCGGGTTGCAGGGTATTCTGGATGAATTTCCCGAGGCCCAGCAGAACCGACGGGTGACCGAACTCTACCGGACGGTCATGATCGAGTATCAGATGTTCTATGGCATCACCGAACCCCTGCGCGACACCGAGGGCGACGTGTTCGCCATCCTGGACGAGATGTTCAACCAGGAAGACGAATGGTTGTCTGCCGAAGGGTTCGTACTTCCGGATCTGGGCGACACCCCTACCACCCAGGTCCCCCTCATCCTGAACCGGCAGGTGCAGTCGCGCCTGCACTATCTGACCGTGCAACGCCGAAACGTGATGGAACGGTGGTTGGAACGGTCGGCCCGGTATTTCCCCATGATGCGGCGCATATTCGCGGAAGAGGGAGTACCGCAGGAACTCATCCATCTGAGCATGATCGAGAGCGGGCTGGTACCGGTGGCCCGCAGCCGCGCCCGAGCCGTGGGTCTGTGGCAGTTCATGCAAGCTACGGGGTCGGCCTACGGGCTTACCGTCAATTATTGGGTGGATGAGCGCCGCGATCCGGAGAAATCGACCCGTGCCGCCGCCCGTCACCTCAAAGACCTGCACCGGTCCTGGGGGCAGGATTGGCACGTGGCCCTGGCGGCGTACAACGTGTCGCCACGGCGGCTGAACAGCGCCATACGCCAGGCCGGCGGTACCCGCGATTATTGGGCCATGTACCCGTACCTGCCGGCCGAAACCCGTGGCTATGTGCCCACCTACATCGCCGCCACCCTGGTGGCCACCAACCCGGAAGATTTCGGGTTTCGGCCGGTGGAAGAGCTTCCTTTGGAATACGATGTGGTGGAGATCCAGGGGTCCATAGACCTGGGCATATTGGCCCGGCTGGCCTCCATCAGTACCGATTCGTTGCGGGCCCTGAACCCCGAACTGCTGCGTTGGGCCACGCCTCCGGGTCCCAATCCCTATCCGCTCAAAATTCCGCGTGGCACCCAAGAAGCCTTCGAAACGGGTTACCTGGCCGTACGCGACCATGCCGTGCGCAACGCCGCCGTCCATACCGTGCGCAGGGGCGAGAGCTTGGGCATCATCGCCAACAAATACGGGGTTACGGTACGCGACCTGTATGCCGCGAACGAATCGTTGCGGAATGTGATCCATCCCGGGCAGGAGATCGTGATACCGGTGCCCGATGGGGGCACGGTGGCCATCCAGGCCTCGGAACCCAGCTTGGCGCGCACGGCGGCCACGACGGACGCCTCGGCACGCACCGAAGCGACCTGGTACACGGTACGCCGGGGAGACAGCCTCTGGCTCATCGCCCGCCGCCACGGCATCACGGTGAACCGGCTGAAGGAGTGGAACAATCTGAACGGCAACCAGGTGCGTCCGGGGCAACGGTTGCGGGTAACGGCCGGAGGGGCCTCATGATCGGAATCGTCCTGTTGTTGTTGGTGGCCCAACCGCCGCCTACCGACCCCTACTTCGAAATCCGCAAGAATTTTTCGGTATTCGGAGAAGTCTTCGATGAATTGAACCGCAATTATGTGGACGAGCTGGCCGCCGGTACCACATTGCGGCATGGCATCCGATCCATGCTGGCCCTTACCGATCCGTACACCATCCTGTTGGAAGAGGGAGACGACGCCGTGATGGATGCCATCCTGCACGGCCGCTACACCGGCGTGGGCATCGAAGTGGGTGCCCGGGGCGGCAAATTGGTGATCATCGCCCCATTGGAAGGGTATGCGGCCTACGAGGCCGGCATCCGCGCCGGCGACGAGATCGAAACCGTGGACGGCCGATCGGTGGAGGGGCTGTCGGTGGAAGATCTGCATGGGCTGTTGCAGGGCGATGCCGGCACCAAGGTGGTTATGACGGTACGGCGTACCGGTGTTTCAGCACCGTTGCGGTTCGAATTGGTACGCCAGCAGATCGAACTCGGCAATGTGTCGCACACGGGTTGGATCGATCCGGCCGCGGGCATCGGGTACATCGCGCTGGACCGGTTCGGCATGCAGGCGGCGGCCGACGTGCGGGCATCCATCGCCACCTTGCGTGGCGAACGCAGCCTCAACCGGTTGGTGCTCGACCTCCGGAACAACCCCGGCGGCCTGCTGGACCAGGCCGTGGATCTGGTGGATCTGTTCACCGTGCCGGGCCAGGTCGTGGTGCGTACCGAGGGCCGCAGTCCGGAAACCCATATCACCTACCGCACCGACGAGCCGGTCTTTTTCGACGGACCCGTGGTCGTATTGCAGAACGGGGGTTCGGCCTCGGCATCGGAAATCGTGGCCGGGGCTCTGCAGGACCTGGACCGTGCCGTGATTGTGGGCGACCGCAGTTTCGGCAAAGGTCTGGTGCAGGTGGTCAAGCCCTTGTCGTACAACCTGCAGTTGAAAATCACCGTGGCGCGGTATTTCACGCCCTCGGGCCGATCCATCCAATCGGTCCGGTATCGGCATGATGGAGGAGGTGCCGAAAGCCTGCCCGACAGCCTGCGGCAGAGTTTCCGAACGGCCAACGGCCGGTTGGTGCTGGAAGGGTCGGGCATAGGTCCGGATGTCTATGTGGAGGAATCGGTGGAATCCGCATTGGAAGCCGCCTTGCGTTCCCAGGGCCATCTGAACGCGTTCGCCAACCAATACCGTGCCGAACACGACGGGTATGCGGAAACCGCCTTGCCCGATCGGGTGTGGGCGGCGTTCCGGGCGTATCTGGAGAGCCGGAGCTTCGATTGGGAGACCGATGCCGACCGCCATCTGGCGGCCTTGGCCGCCTCCCTTGGCGCGGCCACCGACGATGCCCGGTTCGAACCCACCCGCCGCGCCGTGGAGGCCGCCAAGGCCGCCGAATGGGATCGGCGCGCGGCCGTCGTCCGCGCGGCCCTGCACGACGAACTCCTGCGCCGCTACCTGGCCCCGGCCGCGCTGGCCGACCGCCGCCTCCGCGCCGATCCCGCGGTTCGCAAGGCCGTGGAGATCCTGCTTGCGCCCGGCCGTTACGCCGGCATCCTGAGCGCGACTCCCTGATGGCGGCCACCGACCTGCATCTGCATACCCACTGCTCCGACGGCCGCCTCGCCCCGGCCGACCTCGTCGCACGGGTGGCCGAAGCCGGTGTGACCTGTTGCTCCATTACCGACCACGACACCATGGCCGCCTATGCCGATGCGCTACCGGCCGCCGAAGCCGCCGGCATCGAGCTCATCCCCGGTGTCGAACTCAGCACCCGCTACGACGGTGCCGATGCCCATCTGCTCGTGTACGGCCTCCCCGCCGACGACCCCTTCCTGGCACCGGTTCTCGAATCGCAGAAACGCATCCGTTACAGCCGCATGCAAGACCTCCTGTCGGGCCTGGGGCGCGACGGTGTGCGCATTCCCATCGACCGGGTGGCGGCCGAGGCCGGGCATTGGGTGCTGGGCAGGGTGCACCTGGCCCGGGTCCTTGTGGCCGATGGCCATGCCACCGACATCCGCGACGCCTTCGACCGCTGGCTGGGCCGCCGCCACACGTTGCCCGTGTCTCCGTTTCCCGAACTCCTGCCGCTGCTTCCCGCCATCCGCGAAGCCGGCGGGGTCAGCGTTTTGGCCCATCCCGGCCGCAATTACTCCTACCTGGACCTGCGGCGGTTCGTGCTCGGCGGCTTGCAGGGCATCGAAGTGCGGCACCCGTCCCATGCCGAAGCCAAAGAGCGATCCTTCCGCAATTATGCCCGCCTCACCGGCCTCATTCCGACCGGTGGCAGCGATTTCCACGGCCACAAACCCGGCGACACCGACCATATCGGTCGGTTCGGTCTGGCACCGGCCGAGTTGGAACCCCTCCGAAACCGATTAGCCCTTTCCGCATGAAAACCTATCCCTTCGCCGATCGGGTGGATGGATCCGCCTGGACCATCGGCATCGCCGTGGCCAAATGGAACGCCGAAATCACCGATGTGCTGCTGCAGGGCGCGGTCGATACCTGCCAGGCCGCTGGTGCCCAGGTACGGGTGGCTCCCGTGCCGGGCGCGTTCGAACTGCCCCTGGCCTCCAAATGGCTGCTCGATTCCGGCGCCGATGCCGTGGTGGCACTGGGTGCGGTCATCCGGGGCGATACCCCCCATTTCGAATATGTGAGTCTGGCGGTAACACGCGGATTGTCCGACCTGGCTCTGGCCAGCGGCAAACCGGTGGGCTTCGGAGTGCTCACCGTGAACACCGTGCAACAGGCCCTGGACCGCATCGGGCCACCCATGGGCAACAAAGGCGCCGAAGCCGCCGACACCGTGCTGCGCATGTTGGCCCTTCGGTTTGAGATGATGGGGATAAAGCGATAATTTGGCGGATTCGCACCATGACCTCCCAGACCTACACGCTTACCGATACCGTCCAGTCCTCCGAAGACCGGAACGCCCAAGAGGCGATCCGGGCCATCGGCAACCTGCCCCGCCACATCGCGGTGATCATGGACGGTAACGGGCGTTGGGCCAAGGGAAAAGGCTACCTGAGGGTTCTCGGGCACAAGGCCGGCGTCGATTCCGTGCGCGACATCACCGAGGCCTGCGCCCAGTTGGGTGTCGAATACCTCACCCTCTACACCTTCTCCACCGAGAACTGGGGCCGCCCCAGCGACGAGGTCAGCGCACTGATGCAGATCCTGGTGAACAGTCTGCGCAAGGAAGCCCGCCGGCTGAACGAGAACAACGTGCGGTTGCGGGCCATTGGCCAGATCGAACGCTTCCCGGATATCTGCCAGACCGAGCTTCGCGAAGCCATCGCGCTCACCTCCGGCAACGACCGGTTGCAACTGTGCCTGGCCCTGAGTTATTCCGGCCGTTGGGACATCACCCAGGCGGTTCGCAAGATCGCGGCCCGGGTGAAAGCCGGCGAGTTGGAACCCGACTCCATCGACGATGCCGCCATCACCAACGAACTCGTAACGGCCGACATCCCCGACCCGGACCTCATCATCCGGACGTCGGGCGAATTCCGCATCAGCAATTTCCTGCTCTGGCAGTTGGCCTATTCCGAATTGTATGTGACCGAGACGTTCTGGCCGGATTTCCGCCGGAACGAGCTCTACCAGGCCATCCGCAACTATCAATCCCGCGAACGGCGGTTCGGCAAAGTATCCGAGCAGATCGCCAAGTAACCGTCCGCCCACGCAATCCCGCCCTGTGCAATCCCGTTCTATCCGAAAATCGACCGTCTTCGTGAAGCCCTTTCTCCTGGCCTTTTTCTGGGCGCTCCTCACCGTTCCGTCCATCGCCCAGCCGCCCTTCCGCCTGACCGATCCCACGCAGAATCCGCCCCGGCAGGGTGTGATCCGGGAAATACGGGTAGTCGGGGCCGATGCCCAATCCGAATCGTTCGTGGTGGCGGCCGCTTCGCTCGACCTGGGCGACCCCATCACCATTCCGGGCCAGGCCATTTCCGATGCGGTGCGCCGCATCTACCGTACCGGCCTGTTCGCCGATGTGCAGATCTTCGAAGCCGGCCGCGTGGGAGACGGCATCATCCTGGAGATCCGGGTGGTGGAGCAACCCCGTCTCGAATCCTATGAGATATCGGGTGTGCGCCGGGGCCATCGCCGGGAGCTGCGCGAGCAACTCAATCTGTTGAGCGGGTTCGCCGTAACCGAAGCCACCAAAGCCCAGGCCGTGCGCACCATCGAGCGGTATTACCGGGGCAAGGGGTATATCGAAACCCGGGTGAACGTGCGCGAAACCAACCGCGACACCCTGCGCAACCGGGTTCGGTTGGATTTCCGGGTGGACCGTGGCCGCCGGGTCGAGATCGAACGCATCCGCATCGAGGGCAACGAGCAGTTCAGCGACCGCAAGCTCAAGCGGGCCATGAAGGAAGTGAAAGAGGACACCTGGTGGAGGTTCCTCACCCGCCAGACCTTCGAAGAATCCAAGTTCGAAACCTCGCTCGAGAATCTGGCCAACCTGTACAAGAAGAACGGGTACCGCGATTTCCGCGTGGTCCGCGATTCGGTCTATCTCTACGAACACCGCGACGGCAAACGGGGCTACGGCATCGACCTCACCCTGCACGAAGGTCCGCAATACCGCGTGCGGAACATCACCTGGGAGGGGAACACCGTCTTCACCGATGCGCAGCTTACCGCCGCGCTCGAATTCAACAAAGGCGACGTGTTCGACGAGGAACGCTTCTACGGCAACCTGCAAGGCAACAAGAACAGCACGGATGTCACCTCCCTGTACCACGACAGCGGGTACCTGTTCTTCCGGGTGATCGACGAGGTGCGCAACGCACCGGGCGACAGCCTGGACATCCATTTCCTCATCGCCGAGGACGAGGTGGCCCAAGTGCGCGAAGTGACCTTCTCGGGCAATACCAAGACCAACGACGATGTGGTGCGCCGCACCTTGCGCAGCATACCGGGGCAGAACTACAACCGGACGGCCATCATCCGCACCATCCGCGAATTGGCCACCCTGGGGTATTTCGCACCGGAAAAGATCACCCCCAACCTGGACGCCGATTTCGAGAACAAGACCGTGGACGTGGATTTCGCGCTGGATGAAAGCGTGAGCACCGACAACTTCGAGTTCTCCGGCGGTTTCGGCGGGCGCCAATTCGGGGTCATCCTGTCCACCCGTCTCAATTTCAACAACTTCTCGGCCCAGAACATGTTCGAGAAGGAAGCCTGGTCGCCGTTGCCCAGCGGAGACGGCCAGCGCCTGTCGCTCGGTGTGCAGATGACCGGCCGCGGCTACCGCAACTACAATTTCTCGTTCCTGGAGCCTTGGTTCCTGGGGCGGCCCAACAGTTTCGGGTTCGGCACCAACTACAGCTACTACCGCTACACCAGCACGCAGAAATACGAGCAGTTCACGGCCAACGTATCGTACGGGCGCCGGCTGACCTGGCCCGACGACTACTTCACGCACACCTCGGTACTCCAATACCAGATGTTCGATGTGTTCTCCCGCGAAGGGTTCATCCGTCCGGGCCGGGCCAACATGCTCATCCTCAGGCAGGTGATCGAGCGGAACTCGCTGGACAATTTCATCTCCCCGAATTTGGGGTCCAAGTTCACGCTTTCGGGCGAGGTGGCACCGCCTGCCGGCAGTTTCCAGCAGTATTGGAAAGTGGGCACCACCTTCCAGCACCATGTGCCGGTGGTAGGCAAATTGGTCTTCACCAACGGTTTCGAGTACGGGTTCCTCGGGTGGTTCGGCGACAAGGGCAAATCCCAGTTCAGCCGCTTCTATCTGGGCGGCACGCCCTTGCAACAGCAACAGGCGTTCTATCGGGAGAACATCGACCTGAAAGGCTACCCGGGTGGGTTCAACGGCTCCATATCGCCCTATGTGAACGACCAGGAAGTGGGTGGTACCGTGTACAGCAAGTATTTCACGGAAATGCGCTACCCGGCCATCGCCAACGAACAGGTGCAGCTCATCCCCTACATCTTCGGTGAGGCGGGCAACGCCTACCTGGGCGTGCGCGACTTCGACCCCTTCACCGTCAAGCGGTCGGCGGGCTTCGGGGTGCGGTTGTTCCTGCCCATCCTGGGCCTGATCGATCTGAGCTACGGATACCGTTTCGACGGGGTGGCCGGTTCGCAATTGGTGCAGCCTGGCCAGTGGGAGTTCCTGTTCAACATCGGCACACCGTTCCAATGATGCGCATTTGGACAACCGCCGCCTTGCTGTTGCTGGTGTCGGTGGCACCCGTGCTGGCACAGGCCCAGAAAATCGCCTACGTCGATTCCGACTACATCCTGGGCAAACTGCCCGAATACGGCGGCCTGGAACAACGGCTCCGGGCCCTGGCCACCGAGTGGCAGCAGGAGATGCAAGCCCAGCAGCGTGTGATCGACGAGCTGAAGGCCGATTACCAAGCCCGGGAAATCCTGTTCACCGAAGAAGTTCGCGAACAGAAACGGGTGGAGATCGCCACCAAGGAACGGGCCCTGGTGCAGTACGAACAATCCAAGTTCGGGCCCGAAGGGGAGTATTTCCGCCAACAGGCCACCTTGCTCGAACCCATCCAGCGCCGGGTGATGGCGGCCATAGAGGCGGTAGCCACTCGGGACGGCTACGATTTCGTCTTCGACCGCTCGGGCGATTTCCTGTTCCTGTACACCCGGGCCCAATGGAACCTCAGCGACGAGGTGCTCATCGAATTGGGTATCGCAGTCGGAGAATGACCCATACGATTGGTATTTTCCCGCCGTTCTAGTTCAAAACCCTGATACATGAAACGTACCCTACTGCTTACCGCCGTCCTGATCGGACTGGCCGGCCTACCCGAAGCCCGGGCCCAGGTCAAAATCGGCATCGTGGATCCGCAAGCCGTGCTGGATTCGCTCCCGGAGAAGGCCGCCATCACCCGTCGGTTGCAGGAATACCAGACCGAACTGCAAACGGAGCTGCAGCGGCGCGTGGCGGCGTTCGAACAGGAAGCCCAGGCCTACGAAAGCCGCAAACTGATGCTGACACCCGAACGCCAACGCGAGGAGGAAGTCCGCTTGGGCCGCTTGGAAGCCGAAATCATGCAGTTTGAAGGCGGCCTGGCCCAATTGGTGCAACGCCGGCAGAACGAACTCATGCAACCGGTGCTCCAGGAATTGAACGCGGCCATCGAAGCCTTGGCCATCGAACTGGGGCTCGATTATGTGCTCAACGAACGCTTGGCTCCCAACCAGATGCCCATGGTGTTCGTGCCCGGCCAGCCTACCCACAATCTGACTTCCCGTGTCATCGCCAAATTGAAGTAATCCCATGAAATCCATCCTCACCATCCTCTCGATCGTCGCCCTTACGGCGGTATCCGCGGCCGACCTGTCTGCCCAAGCCACCAAAGTGGCCTATGTGGAACTCAACGGCATCGTATCGCGCATGCCCGAGTTCGCCTCCGCCCAACAACGGCTGAACAACTACCGCGAGCGCATGACGCGCGAGCTCTCCGCCGAAGAGAACCGGTTGCGCAACGAAGCCCAGCAGTTGCAGGTGAAGCGCGATTCGGGTGTGCTTTCGCCCCAGGCCCTGGCCACCGAAGAGGAGAAGATCCGCACCGAGACCCGCGCCTTGATGGAGCGTTCCCAGGCGGCCGACCAGGAATTCGCCCGCATCGAGCAGGAGGAGATGGGCAAGATCATGCAGCGCGTGAACACCGCCATCCGCGATGTGGCCCGTGAGGAGAACATCGCCTATGTGCTCAACGACATGACCACCGAAGGCGACGTCTTCATCATCTATGTGTCCGACGAAGTGCGCCAGAACGGCAACATCACCACCAAGGTGATGGCCAAATTGGGCATGTGAGACCCCTGAAGGCCGATTATGGAACGGAAGCCCTGCTCGGCGAGCAGGGCTTCCGTCGTATAATGGGGTTGGACGAGGTCGGCCGCGGTTGCCTGGCCGGCCCCGTGACCGCCGCCGGCGTGATCCTCGACGCCACCCGCATCCCGCCCGGCATCCGCGATTCGAAGACCGTGCCCGAGGCCGAACGCGAAGCCCTGGCCGAGTGCATCCGCGAGGCCGCCGTCTTCTGGGTGGTCATGGACGCTTCCGTCGAAGAGATCGGCCGCCTCAACATCCTGCATGCCTCCCTGTTGGCCATGCGCCGCTGTGCCGAGGCGCCCGGTGCCGATCCCGATTTCCTGCTGGTGGACGGCAACCGGTACGGCGCCTCCCTCATTCCCCATCAATGCCTGGTGAAAGGGGACGCCCGTTCGGTCTCCATCGCCGCGGCATCCATCCTGGCCAAATGCCATCGGGACGCCCTCATGCGCCGCCTGCATGCCGAATATCCGGCTTATGGGTGGCATCGCAACGTGGGTTATCCCACACCGGCACATCGCAAGGCCATTGCCGCGCACGGACCCACGCCCTGGCACCGTCCCGGTTTCAAACTGCTCTGAACCTCAGCGCGCTTTCGAAATCACGGTGATTTCGCGCTGATGGTAGTAGAAGTTCATGCAGATGCCCAGGAACAGGGAGTTCGCCAGGAAGGCCGATCCCCCGTAGCTGATGAAGGGTAGCGGTATGCCGATGATGGGCATGAGCCCCATGGTGCTACCCAGATTCACCAACACGTGGGTGAAGAAGATGGTGGCGGCTCCCACGAACACCAGTTGGGAAAACGGATTCTTGATATGCAGGGCGTTGTTCATCAACCGCATGAGCAGGATGAGTAATGTGATGATGACCAGGGAGGCCCCCAGGAATCCCCATTCCTCTCCGATCACGCAGAAGATGAAATCGGTCCATTGTTCCGGCAGGAAACGCAACTGGGTCTGCGTGCCTTCCATGAACCCTTTGCCGAAGAGTCCGCCCGAGCCGATGGCCGTCTTCGATTGGATGATGTTCCAGCCCGCCCCGCGGGGATCCACCTCGGGATTCACGAACGCTTCTATCCGGTTCACCTGGTGCGGCAGCAGCACCTGGTGCAAAGCCACGTTCACCGCCACCACCAGCAACATGCCCGTGATCAGCGAGGCCACGGTGAGCCAGGGTTGTTTCTGGATGAGATGGATGGCCAGGGTGATGCCGAACGCCGCCAGCAGACCCCAACCCCAACCCACGATGCTCAGATACCCGATGATGGCCGGTGAGATCATGAACAGGGAGACCCCGCGTGGCAAACCCGACAGGAACAGCATGACCGGAATGAGGGGGATGAACACCAGGGCGGTGCCGGTATCGTTCTGCAGCAGGATGAGGCCGGCCGGTACCGCGATGATGGCCGTGGCCGTAAGCGCCGTGCCGATGCGCACGGCGGAGATGTCGCGCCGGTTGGTCAGGTAGTTGGCCACCGCGAGTACGGTGGCGATCTTCATGAATTCGGAAATCTGCAGGCGGAATCCGCCGATGTCCAACCAGCTGCGGGCACCGTTCACTTCCACCCCGATGAACAGGGTGGCCACCACGATCGACAGGCACAGGCCATAGACCAGATAGGAGATCTGCTCGAAGGTGCGTGGTGCGGTGAATTGGATGAACAGGATGCCGACGCCCGCCAAGGCCACGAAGACGGCCTGCTTGAAGAAGTTGTCCTGGATGGAGGCCGGGAGGAATTGGGATACCGGCCCCAGAGTGGCGCTGTAGATGGCGGTAAGGCCCACCACGGTGAGCACCACCCATGCGCCGAACGTGACCCAGTCGAAATAGCGGTGCCAGTTCATCGGCGTACGTTGCTGTCGCGTGGTATGAAATTCAGCATGGCCTGCACCACATGCGGCCGTTTGATCTCGCCCGTCACATACCGTTCGATGAGCAGGGATGCGATGGGCGCGGCCGAAACGGACCCGAACCCGCCGTTCTCGATGATGACCGCCACGGCGATGCGGGGGTTGTCGAACGGCGCGAACCCGATGTACCAGCCGTGGTCACGGCCATGCGGGTTTTGGGCGGTTCCGGTTTTTCCGGCCACTTCCACATCCGGTATGTTGGCATAGAAACGCCCCGATCCTTCCAGCACGGCCCGGCGCATGCCGGTGCGCACCACGGCCAGGTCTTGGGGTCGGATCCAACTGACGGGGTCGCGCTCGGGTTCTATCGACCGGCGACGGCCGTCGGGGGTCTCCACGGCGGTAACCACATGCGGCCGCACCCAGGTGCCGCCGTTCGCGATGATGCTGACCACCTCGGCCATCTGAAGCGGCGAGAAGCCCATGGCGCCCTGGCCTATGCCCAGGTTGATCAGGTCGCCTATGCCCCATTTCCGTACACCGAAGGCGCGGTCGAAATAGCTGCTGTCCGGCAGTATGCCCGGCGATTCGCTCGGCATGTCCAGCCCGTTCCGCCGGCCCAGCCCGAATTCGCCCACCATTTCATGCCAGACATTCAACCCGTGTTGGTTCACCAACCGGTTCATGAGGGCATAGAAATAGGTATTGCACGAGTTCATGATGGCCTGTTCCAGGTTCTGGCTGCCATGCCGTTCGGTGCATCGGTACAACCGGCCCAGGAAATACCCGCCCGTGCATTGCACCCGGGTCTCGGGGGTGATGATGCCCAAGCGGAGGCCCAACAACCCCATAACGGGTTTGAATGTGGATCCCGGCGGCTGACGCGTGGTCACGGCCCGGTTGAACAGCGGACGTTGGGGATCGTTGTTGAGGGCCACCCAGTAGTCTCGGTCCAGTCGGCCGCTCAACCGGTCGGTTTGGAAGAAGGGAGCGCTCACCATGGCCAGGATTTCACCGGTGTTGGGATCCATGGCTACCAGGCTGCCCGTTTTGCCGACCATCAGCGTTTCGGCCAGGGCTTGCAGGTCGGCATCGATGCCGGTGAACAAGGTGTGGCCTTTCACCGGTTCCACATCCAGGTTGCCGTTGTCGTAGGGACCCAGGGCCTGGCCGTACGCGTTCACCACCCGGTGCTCGATGCCGGTCACCCCGCGAAGGTCGGTCTCGAAGCTGGCTTCTATGCCGCTGCGGCCGGTTTTGTCGCCCAGGCGGTACCCCGATTCCGATTCATATTCCTTCTCAGATACCTCGCCCAGATAGCCGAACAGATGGGCGCCGACCACCGAGGTGGGGTAGGCCCGTTTGCTTTCGATCTGATGGGACAGGCCCGGCAATTGCCAGATATGCTCTTCGACCAGCGAGAACGCATCGAACTCGACTTCGTCGTACATGCGCGACGGCCGGTGCCGGCTGTAGGCGCGGGCTTTGGCGTACCGCTCGCGCACGTCGCTCACCGGTACGCCTAGCAATTCGGCCAACAAGGGTATGCGGGCGGTGTCGAACACCGAGGGGGTCACATACAAGGCATAGACGGGCACGTTTTCCACCAGGTACACCCCGTTCCTATCCAGGATGTTGCCACGGGCGGGGGGCACGTATTCCTGCCGGATGGAGTTCTGGTCGCTGATGGGGCGGTATTCGTCGTGGTCTATGATCTGCAGCTGCATGGCCCTGAGCAGCATGGTGCCCATCAGCAAAGCCATCACCACCTGGAGCGCCCGGATGGCGGTCCGAAGATGTTGGGATTGTTGATAGGAGGAGGCCATGGCTACCCGCGCCTACCGGTGAGCGTGTGATGCGCGATACCCAACAGTACCGTGAATACCGTGTTGCCGATGACCAGCGCGAAGAATCCGCGGGCCAGGGTATAGGCTTCGGTGAACCGGATGAGCACCGCCATGGTGGCGAAGAAGACCAACCCGGCCAGGGCCAGGCGCGACCCGATCTGATAGGGGCCCAGATAGGAATCTTCCGCTTTGGGCACGAACCCGTGCATGATGGCCGCGGTGAGGGTGTAGCCGAACATGTGCAACCCCCACAGGTCGAGCAGCAGATCCATGAGGAAGCCGAGGGCGAAGGCCAGCAGCAGCGTGCGCGTACGCGACTGGCGGGCCATCCAGAATACCAGCAGTACCAGCCCGGCGTCGGGATACATGCCCCAGATGTCCAGATGGCGGAATATGGTGACCTGGGCCACCACGACCACCACCAGCAACACCATATCGCGCAGCAGGCCGATCATGGGCGGTTACCCTCCATGGCGCGCGAGAGCGAATCCACCACGGCATCCGGTCGGAAAAGGATCACGAAGGCCTCGGCGGCGGAGTTGAGGTCGGCGGCGGGGCGCAGGTAGATGCGCTGGGTTTCGCGCCCCGGTTCCGGATTGATGCGGGTCACCGTGCCCAGGGGTATGCCGGGGGGCAGGTGGTTGCTGAACCCCGATGTGGCGACGGTCATGCCGGTATCCACTACGGCCGTCTGGGGTACGTAGGCCAGCACGAGCTCGTCCATGCGGTCGCCTTCCCAGCTCACGATGCCGTACGCCCGGGTGCCTTCCACTACGGCCGATACCCGGAAGAGGGAATTGTACAGGGGGATGACGTGTGCGTAGCCGCCGCGCACGAGGGTCACGCGGCCGAGCAACCCCCTGGAATTGACCACGGGCATACCCTCCTGCACGCCGGAACCCGGTTCGAACCGGATGGTGAGGTGGTTGAGGATGCCGGTCAGGTTTTTGCCGACCACCGTGGCCGGTACCATGTCGAATTCCAAGCCCGGAGCCGCCCGCAAGCCGAGCAACCCGCGCAATTCCCGGTTCTCGGCGGCCAGGGAGCGCAACCGGCTCAGTTCGTCCTGCAGCAGTACGTTCTGGCGCCGCAGCTCCCGGTTGGTGGCCAAGGCCGACCGGTACACCCGCACGGCGCTCAGCGGTTGTTCCAGCACGCTCACAATCACCACCGAAATGGAGCGGAGCTGATTGAGGCCCCCATCGAACCGGGCGACCATCATACCGACCGAGACCGTCAGCAGGAAGGCCGTGATCAGGTAATCCTTTGCGGATCCGAGATTGGCCAGCAACCGCATCAGCTGATCACGGCGCGGTAATAGTCGATATTCTCCAGAATGGCACCGGTGCCACGCACGACCGCCGTGAGGGGATCCTCGGCGATGTGGACGGGCAGGTCGGTGGTTTCGGAGATGAGCTTGTCCAGGTTCTTGAGCAGGGCGCCACCACCGGTGAGCATGATGCCCCGATCCAACAGGTCGGCCGACAATTCCGGCGGGGTCTGTTCCAACGATTTCGTGACCGATTCGATGATGGTGTTCACCGATTCGGAGATGGCTTCACGTACTTCCACGCTGGAAACCGTGCGGATGCGGGGAACGCCGTTCACCAGGTCGCGGCCCTTGGTGGTGATCTCGATCTCTTCGTCGAGCGGGGCGGCCGAACCGATCATGCATTTCACCTGTTCGGCGGTACGCTCCCCGATGAGCAGGTTGTGGTTCCGTCGGAAATAATTGATGATGTCGTCATTCAGTTCGTCGCCACCCAACCGCACGGATTGGCTGTACACGATGCCCGACAGGGCGATGACGGCGATCTCCGTGGTGCCGCCCCCGATGTCCACGATCATGTTGCCCACGGGTTCGTGCACATCCAGCCCGATACCGATGGCCGCGGCCATGGGCTCGTCCACCAGGTACACTTCTTTGGCGCCGGCATGCTCGGCGCTGTCGCGCACGGCCCGTTTCTCCACTTCCGTGATGCCGCTGGGTACGCAGACCACCATCTTCCGGGTGGTGGAGTACCATTTCATCTTCACCTTCTTGATCATCCCGCGGATCATCAATTCGGCCACTTCGAAATCGGCGATCACCCCGTCGCGCAGTGGACGCACCGTGCGGATGTCTTTGTGGGTTTTTTCGTGCATCAGCCGGGCTTCATGGCCTACGGCTACGGCCTGGTTCTGCGCGTTCAACGCCACGATGGAGGGCTCGTTCAGCACGATCCCCTGGCCTTTCCGGTAGATCAGGGTGTTCGCCGTACCGAGGTCGATCGCGATGTCGGAATAAATCCAGTCAAAAATGCCGGATGGAGAGGATTTTCGTTTCGTGAGTACTTCTGGAGATTCGACCATCGGATGCGGCAGGGACAAGGGTGGGAACGGTGGGGGAAGTTACCACTACCAGCCCGGTTTTTCATACCCGATCAATGGCGGAAATGGCGGATTCCGGTGAAAACCATGGCCAAGCCCAATCGGTCGGCCGTTGCGATCACATCCTCGTCGCGCACGCTGCCTCCGGGTTGGATCACACAGGTGGCGCCGGCCCCGGCCGCGGCTTCCACCCCGTCGCTGAAGGGGAAGAAGGCCTCGCTGGCCACAGCGGTTTCGGCCAGACTCAACCCGAACTGACCCGATTTCCAGACGGCCAGTTGGGTGCTGTCCACCCGGCTGGTCTGTCCTACCCCGATGCCCAGGGTGCGGCCGTCTTTGGCGAAGACGATGGCGTTCGATTTGCCGTGTTTGACTACCCGCCAGGCGAAGAGCAGGTCCCGGATTTCGGCCTCGGTGGGTGCGCGTCGGGTCACCACCTTGAGGTCGCCCGCTTCGATGCGTACGGTGTCGGGTTGCTGCACGAGCAGCCCGCCCAAGGTGCTGCGTACCTGCCAGGCTTCGGGTTCCGGCCAGCGGTGGAGGTGGATCAGGCGCCGGTTGGCTTTCCTCATCAACAGTTCCAAGGCGTCGTCGGAAAACCCGGGTGCGATGATCAGTTCGGTGAAGAGGCTGTCCATGGCCCGGGCGGCGTCCAGGTCCAGCATCCGGTTCACGGCGATGATGCCGCCGAATGGAGAGATGCTGTCGGTTGAGAAGGCCCGTTCGTAGGCCTCGCGCAACGTGGTGCCCGTGGCCACCCCGCACGGATTGGTATGCTTGATGATGACGCAAGCCGGCGCGTCGTCTTTGAATTCGGCCGCAAGCTGTACCGCCGCCTCCAGGTCCAGGTAGTTGTTGTAGCTGAGTTGTTTGCCGTGCAAGCAGGTGAAATAGCGGTCAGGTCGACCGTAAACCGCCGCTTGTTGCTGCGGATTCTCCCCATAACGGGTCACTTCGTAGCGGGGCAGGCTCAGCCCGAACCGGGTGGGTGTGCCTTCACCGGCTTCGGAATCGAACCAATCGGAGACGGCCGCATCGTAGGTGGCAGTATGTCGGAAGGCGTCGGCCGCCCGGCTCTTGCGGGTTGCGGCGGATATGCGGCCCGTTTCGGTCCATTCTTGCAGGAACGCGGCGTACTGGGCCGGGTCGGTCAGAATGCAGACATGGCTGAAATTCTTGGCGGCCGCGCGCACCATGGTGGGCCCGCCGATGTCGATGAACTCCACCGCTTTTTCGGTGGTGGTACCGGCTTGGGCGATGGTGGACGAGAAGGGGTACAGGTTCACCACCACCAGTTCGAACGGCTCCAGACTCAACGCCCGCAAGGTCTCGGCATCCGGCGCATGGGTGGTTCTGGCCAATATGGCGGCATGCACGGCCGGATGCAGGGTTTTCACCCGCCCGTCGAGCACTTCCGGAAATCCGGTCAGTTCGGCCACATCGGTTACCGGTATGCCGGCCGTTTCCAAAGCCTGACGGGTTCCGCCGGTGGAGTACAAGCGGACGCCACCGGCATGCAGGGCCCGGGCGAGATCGGTCAGGTCGGTTTTGTCTGAAACGGACAGCAGCGCCCGCCGGATGGCGACGGGCTCGGCGTTCAACGGGGGGAAGTGGGTGGCGCTAGACATGTGCGGAAAACGGTTTCTGGATAGAGGCGGTGTTCGGCCGCCAACACGCGGGCGGCCAGGGATTCGGGAGTGTCGCCGGGGAGTACCGGAACACGTGCCTGGGCCAGGATGGGCCCTTCGTCGTAAGCCTCGGTTACCCGATGCACAGTGCAACCGCTTTCGGTATCGCCGGCGGCTAGCACGGCTTCATGCACCCGCCGGCCGTAGAGACCGGGTCCGCCATGGCGGGGCAGCAGCGACGGATGGATGTTGAGGATGCGCCCGGCCCATCGGGCCACCACGTTGGCGGGAATGAGGCGGAGCCAACCGGCCAGCAGGATCCAGTCGGGTTGTGCCTGTGCGATGCGGGATTCGAGCCCGGCGGGGTCGGTGGGGGCGATCACGACCGGTATGCCACGGGATTCGGCTTTTGCGACTGCGCCGATGTGGGGTGCGGATGCGAACAGGGCGGCGACCGGCACGCCGGCGTCGGCCAAGGCCTGGAAGTTGGAACCGGAACCGGATGCGAAAACGAGTATGCGGGAACTCAATCGGCGTAAATGGACGCGACGGTGGTCAGGACGCTCTCCGGACCCCAAGATACGACCGCCTCGGTTCCGGTAGGCACCGTGAGTTTGGGGCGGATGTGGCCGTAGTTCAAGCCGCGGAAGACGGGTGCGGGCACATCGGCGAACACGCGGTCCAGGATGGTATGCAAATCGGGCACCACCGGATAACTTTCGCTGGCGGACGGGGTGAACTGCCCCAGGACCACGGCCGCGACCCGGTCGAAGGCGCCGGCCAGCAGGAACTGGCGCAGGTAACCTTCCACCTTGTGCTTGGGTTCGTCCACATCCTCCAGCACCGGTATGCTACCCGCGAAATCGGGCATGTGCCGGGATCCGAACAGTTTGGCCGCTACGGAGGCCGTGCCGGGCAAGAGCACGCCCCGCGCCGTTCCGGCGGGTCGGTCGATCGGGGGCAGGGGCAGCCTCAGGTGGCCGCTTCCGATCACTTCCCAGAACCCCGCCTCGAAATCGGGGTCCCGTTCCTCCCATGCGAAATCGGTGGCGGCCATTCCCCCCGAGATCGTCACGAACCGGGCATGCTTCCAAAAAGCCCATTCCAGGGCCGTGATGTCGCTGAACCCGACGAACAGCTTGCCGCTCCGGCCGATCACCTCATAATCCAGGGATTCGAGCAGATGCAGGGTGCCGTAACCGCCTCGGGCGCAAAAAATGGCATCCACCGCCGGGTCCGTGAACATGCGCATCAGTTCGGCCGCCCGCATCGGGTCGGGGCCGGCCAGGTAATGTTCCTGCGCATGGCAGGTTTCGCCCACCTTCACCCGGTAACCCAACGATTCCAGATAGCGCACCCCGCGTTCCAGCTTGATGGGGTCGGGTGTGCTGGCAGGTGCCGTGATGCCGATGGTGCCGCCGGCAGCCAGGCGGCGGGGACGGTTAACCGAGTTTGAAGACATGGTATTGATTGAAACTCCAACGGATTTCCGTGACCACGATGCGGATCACCGTAGTTACCGGAATGGCCAGCAACATGCCGATCACTCCGGCCACTTCGGCACCCAGCAGCACCACGAAGATGATGTAGATGGGGTGTAGGTCGGCCGATTTGGAGAAGATGAGGGGTTGGAGCAGGATGTTGTCCACCAGTTGCACCACCAATATCACACTGAGGGCATAGGGAACCAGGGCGGTGTCTCCCGTTTCATAGATGGATACCACCAGGGACAGGGCGTACCCGATGATGGGGCCGAAATAGGGAATCGTATTGGCGATGCCCACGGCCACGGCGACCGCCAGGGCGTTCTGAAGCCCGATCAGGTGCAAACCGGCCCAGGCCAGGGCGAACACGATGAACGATTGGATGCCGATGCTGCTGAAATAGGTAATCAGACGGGATTCGATCTTGTCCAGGATCACCAAGGTGGTTTCGAAATAGGCGTTCGGCACGCTCTCCAGCAGGGACCTGCGGATGCGGTAACCGTCTTTCAGCAGGAAGAAGGTGGCCATCGGAATGATCAGGATGCCCGTGAACACGTTGGTGAGGGCATTTACCAGGCCGCTGACAGTGGTCGTGATGGAGCCGGTGAGTACGGTTTCATCGGCCAGGCGTACCACGTAGTCCTCCAGGGCACCCGATTCCAGCACCGGGAAATAGTTCAGAGCGGCCGTTTCCACCTGGCGGATGATGATCCGGATCGTTTCCAGATTCACGGAATCGGCCAGTTGCCGGATCTGTTGGGCCGCCAGCGGAATGATGGTGGTAGAGGCCCAGACCAACATCAGGATGACCCCGCCGACGGCCAGACTGACCGCATACACCCGTTTGATACCCCTCGATTCGAGCTGGTTCACGATCGGATTGAGCAGGTAGCTGAAAGCCAGGGAGATCACGAAATAGGTGACCAACCCGACGAAACGGGTCACGCCGTACCAGAGCAGGGCGACGAGGAGGGCCCCGATGCTCCAGCGGGCGATGCGGTCGAAAGTGATGGGTTTTTTCATAGGTCGAGCACGCGGGAGAGCTGGTCGGCAAGTCGGAAGACCGCTTCGGGAGCATGGCCCTTGCGCAGGAGGAAATCTACGACCTTTTTCTTGCGACGGGCGGGGTCGGTCTCCCGTCGGAAGCGGTCGCCGTGGCGGCGGACCAGGCGTTCGAGGTCGTCATCGGGCGGATGCTCCGCCGCCACGGCGAGGGCCTGGCGGATGGTGGCCGCGTCGATGCCGGCGGCCAGGAGGGCGGCCTGGATCTTGAGCGGGCCCCAGCGGCCGCCGGCCGACTTGGCGCGGGCGAAAGCGGTGGCGTAGCGCGCGTCGCTCAGCCAGCCCGCGCCCTGAAGCTCCGCCAGGCCCTGCTCCACCGCTTCGGGCGGGTACCCCGCCCGAAGCGCCGCGGCGCGAAGCTCGCCGCAGGCGTGCTCGCGCCGCGCCAGCTTGCGCAGCAGGAAGGTCCGCAGGGGCGGACCTTCCCCCGCGTCAGTCTTCGACCGCGACCCCATTGGCCGCCTTCACCACGAACAGGTCAGGATTCAGCTTCTCGCGGATCTGCCGTTCGATGTCGTCCCGGATGGCCGAATCCTCCTCCAGGAACTGCAGGGCCGCATCGGCACCCTGACCCAACGGTTCGCCGGCATATCGGAACCAGCTGCCCCGTTTTTCGATGATCTCCATCTCCACCGCCAGATCCAGGATCTCGTTGATGCGGGAGATGCCCTTGCCGTACATGATGCTGAACTCCGCTTCTTTGAACGGCGGAGCCACCTTGTTCTTGACCACCTTGATCTTGGTACGGTTCCCGATCACATCGTCGCCCTTCTTGATGGCCCCGATGCGCCGGATGTCCAACCGGACCGACGAATAGAATTTCAAAGCCCGACCACCCGTCGTGGTTTCCGGGTTTCCGAACATCACTCCGATCTTCTCACGGATCTGGTTGATGAAAATCACGGCGGTGCGCGTCTTGCTCACCACACCGGTCAGTTTCCGCAAGGCCTGGGACATGAGCCGGGCCTGAAGCCCCACGTGCGAATCGCCCATGTCGCCCTCCAGTTCCGCTTTGGGAACCAGGGCCGCCACCGAATCGATCACCACCACATCCAGCGAACCGGACCGGATGAGCACTTCGGCGATTTCCAAAGCCTGCTCGCCGCTGTCGGGCTGGGAAATGAGCAGGTCTTCGGTACGGATGCCCAGGTTCTTGGCATACTTCGCGTCGAACGCGTGCTCGGCGTCGATGAAGGCGGCCAACCCGCCTTTCTTCTGGGCCTCGGCGATCACATGCATGGCCAGGGTTGTCTTGCCGGACGATTCCGGCCCGTAGATTTCGGTCACCCGGCCCCGGGGTATGCCCCCGACTCCCAGGCAGAAATCAATGGTGATGGAACCCGTGGAGATCACATCCACGGCTACGACGGGGCTGTCGCCCAACCGCATGATGGTGCCTTTGCCGAAGGTCTTCTCGATCTGACCGACGGCCAATTCGAGGGCTTTCTGTTTTTCTGGAGTAGGATTGGACATGGAGTTCCTGCTGGATCGGTGGTTGGGCTAATATGTGCAAACTATGTACGGAATGCAACCCGCCGGAACGGGAATCTTCCAAGAAATACAAGGCGCCCCGTCGGCTTACCTGACAGGCCCGCTCCCGTTTTCCGGAACGATGATACCGGCCGGGTGTGACATCATCCTGTCACGGCGCGCATCAACTCATCGATAGCCGCATCCAATTGTGCATCGGTATGGTAGGGCGCCGGCCCGATCCGCAGGGTGGTTCCCCGCGTGTCCACATACATGCCGCGTTGTTTGAGTCGCATTCCGATGCCCATGGCGTCGGGTGCCTCGAAGGCCACGAACCCGCCGAGGTGTTCGGCCTCGACGTCCTCCTTCAATCGGATTATTTCCGGATCGGCGCCCGTTTTCCGGAACCGGTCCATCAGATGGGCCACCTGCCTTCGGTAGTTGGCCCGAAGGATTTCCGGGGTGAGTCCCATTCCTGTGAAGAATTCGGCCACGCGTGCGGCACGGAACTGGGACACACTGTCGAAGGTGGCACCCATGAAGAGGCTGTCTCCTCCGTCGAACAGGACTTCGGCGCTGCGGGGCAGTTTGAGGGTGCCGAAGGAGGCGAACCATCCGGTAATGACCGGCCGCAGGGGGGTGTCGGCCGGGTACCTCAGAAAGCAGTTCCCTTCGCCCCATTGCAGGTATTTGTACCCGCCTATGAGCAGATGGACGTCTTCCAGGTCGTATTGGCGCAACGACAGCGGAACCACGTTGGTACCGTGGTAATCATCGAGCAGCAAGGGGATGCCCCGTTCGCGGCAGGCACGGTTCATTGCGCGGGGGTCGGGTAGGATGCGGGCCGTCTCGAACCAGACGCGGCTGAGCAGCACGGCGGCCGTGCGGGTGTCCATCGCATGGATCAGGCGGTCGTTCAGGGTTTCGATGGGACGCACCGGCACGCGCACCACCTCGATGCCCCGGGATTCCAGGGCGGCGAGCTGGCGATGCAGGGAGTGGAACTCGCCGTCGGTGGTCACCAGGCGCGGTTTGGCGCGCAAGTCTAACGCCGACAGCCATTTCACTAATAACTCATGGGTGCTGGCAGCCAGGGAATAGCGTCCGTGGGGGTCGTCGTACCAACGGCGCAGGTAGGAGCGGAGCACCTCGATGCGCTCGAACGCTACCTCCCATTTGTCGTCTACCCGGGTGCGGCTGGCTTCATAATAATCGGCCAGGCCCTGTTCGGCCACATCGGGCCAGGCGGTATGCGAATGCCCGGTGAACAACAGGCGGTTGGCCACATCGAACCGGGAATAATGGGGTTGGAGGCGGAGGGCCAGGTCGTTCATTCGGGCTCGGGTCGGACGGTTACGCGGCCGGATTTCCATACCAGCTCGGCGGTGGAGGATCGGTCGAAGGTGTCGGCCGCGCGCACCCAGGTGCCGTTCTGCATCACTCGGGCATACCCCAGGCGGAGGGGCGTTTCGGGATTGTGAAGGTCCAGGGCGCCGCGGAGGCGGATCACGGTTTCGCGCTGGTTCGCCAGGCGGCGGTCGAGCAGGGCATGCAGGCGTTCGGGCACCTGTTGCATGCGGGTGGATTGCTGCTGGATGCGGTTGCCCATGAACACCCGGATGGTGCTGTTGAGCACTTTCACGCGGTCGATGCGATGCGCGATCTTGTCGCGCAGGGCCAGCAACCCGTGCGAATCGCGCAGGCCGGATACCCGGTCGGCCCGGCGTCGGATGTGGTCGAGCGTGAGTTGGCGGACCTCGCGGGCCCGTTCGTCGAGGGTGAAGCGCCAATCCGCGATATCGTCGGTGGCGAGCACCACGGCCTGGGTGGGCGTGGCGGCCCGCACATCGGCCACGAAATCGCTGATGGTGAAGTCGGTTTCGTGGCCCACGGCGGAGATGACCGGTACGGGACAGGCCGCGATGGCGCGGGCCACGGCTTCCTCGTTGAACGCCCACAGGTCTTCGAGCGAGCCGCCGCCCCTCCCCACGATGAGCACATCCAGGCGGGCTGCAGCGGCGGCCTGGATGCCGGCCACGATTTCGCCAACCGCGGCCGTGCCTTGAACGGCGGCCGGAAACAGCACCAGGGTGGCCAGGGGCCAGCGCCGGTCCAGGGTGTCGCGGATGTCCTGGAAGGCCGCGCCGGTGGGGGAGGTGACCACCCCGATGCGCTTGGGGAAGTTCGGCAACGGCCGTTTGCGGGCCGCATCGAACAGACCCTCGGCTTCCAACTGCTTCTTCAGCCGCTCGAAAGCTTCCTGCAGGGCGCCGAGTCCGGCCTGGCGCACCCCGCTCACCACCAATTGGTAGTTGCCCCTGGGGGCGTAGATCTGGATGTCGCCTTCCAGAACCAGTTGCTGCCCGTGTTTCAGGCCGGTCAGGTTCAGCCGCTGCACCGTGGACCGCCAGGCCACGCACGCCAGTTGGGCACCGGCATCCTTCAGCGTGAAATACACGTGGCCCGATGCGGCGA
>JANJTJ010000104.1 GCA_024711145.1 Balneolales bacterium | reverse complement strand
GGCTGGTGGGGCAGCCGCCCCACCTCGTGACCCCTCCCGTGGGGCTACACCACTCTTTGCGGGGGGGGGCATCAGCACTCTGCCGGTGGTGGGGATACCGCCCCACCTCTTCAAGTACTCCTTCATCCGGAGCTTCTTCAGGGTCGACTCGGTGCTCATGTATCGGATGCTGCCGAAGACGGGCCGCTCGGGTGCCCAAGGCCGGTCGAACCGCCCGTAACACCAGAATATGCCGGAGTAGGAGTTGGGGTCGCGCCCATCCAACGCCCAGGTGTTGTTCAGTTCGATGGTCCAATCCAATGCGGTCCTGGGATCGGGCGACCACTCCAGTAACTTTTTGCCCCATAGCATGCGCAGGTAGTTGTGCATGATTCCCTCTTCCCGAAGTTGCCGTTGGGCCGCATTCCAGACCGCATCGTGGGTCTGCCCATATTCGAACTGCTCGTAGGTGTACACCCACGGCCTGGGATCCGCACGGTGCTTGTCCAAGGTGGCCCGGGCCCAATCCGGCAACGATTCGTACTTGTCGTATGCCGGTTCATGATGGGCATGATGGAAGCCGGTCTCCCGCCAGGTGACCAATTCATCCATGAAGGATTCCACCCACGGGTGCCCTCCGAAGAACCCTTCGCGCTTGCCGGCCACCGGGGTCATGTCCTCCACCCGCCACCCGTGCGGCTGGGTGGCCAGCACCGCACGGGCCACTTCGAATGCAGAGATCTTGCCGAAATGCAACCACGGACTCAACCCGCTTGCGGCATCCTCATCCGGATGATGGCGCTCGCCATAGCGTACCAGTCGGTTCGCTACGAACGCATCCAGCACGGCTCGGCCCGCTTCGGTGGTTCCCCGGAGCGCCACCGTTCCCACGCGACAGGCCATAGGCGGATCCGCTAGCTCCCCGACCAGGGGCCAACGTTCCCTGAATCCCTCCGGCAGACGCGCGGGCTCCCGATGCTTCAGCGATGCCAGGGGGTCGGCGGCGGGAGCATGCTCCCATGCTTCAACGAAATACCGTTGCATGGTGCGCCGGAACACATAGGCCGAATACGGCGCATGTTCGGTGAGACCCAACGGAATGATGCCGTTCGAATCCACCGTGATGTACGGAATGCGGATGTTCCGCCGGAACCAACGGTTCAACGAGGCGATGATGTACACCGGATATTCGTCGCCCACAACCAAGGCCGCATCGGCCGCCAAGGTTTCCATCAGCCCCTTGCTTCCACCGGGAGCGATCTCCAGATACGGCACATAGGTGGCGCCGGAGCCACGTAACACCCGTTCGTGCTCGAAGACACCATCCGCCATGAACCGGTAGAACCGCGGGCTCCCCCAGCGGTTGCGCAACCCGACCGCCTCGTGGATCACCAAGGGCAGACCCAGCTTGTTGGCCCAGGCCACGGCATACTCGAGCGCGAAATTGTCGTGCAGACGCCGATTGATCTGCATCCAATACAGCACATACCTGCCGTCGGGGTTCACGGCCGGCGTCCGGTCTCCGAACACACGGAAAGAGTTGATGTTCATGCGGGTAGGTTACGGGGTCTGAAGCGGAACGCCTTCCCCGGCCCGACCGTTCAGGCTTGACCTACGTATGTATTAGTATTATACTCTTCGCATGAAAACGATCCCCAACATCGGCGATGCCGAAATGGACATCCTCCACCAGGTCTGGGAGCTGGGAGAGGCCAGTGTGGCCCAGGTTCACGAACGCATCCTGGCCAAACGCAAGGTGGCCTATACCACCGTAATGACCCTCATGCGGAACCTGGCCAGGAAAGACGTGCTCCGGTTCCGGAAAGAAGGCCTCACCTATATCTATTCGGCCGCGGTGGACCCGTCGGCCGTGCGGTCCGGTTTGGTGGACCATCTGGTGGACAAGGTCTTCAGGGGTTCGCCGGCCGCCCTGGTACAGACCCTGGTCGAGCCCACCCGTCTGACCGAAGACGAACGGCGGCAGTTGGAAGCCCTCATGGCCAAATTGGAGGATCGATGAACACCGAATGGCTCGTTTGGGCCTGGCCCCTGGCCGGATGGACCCTCGCGGCCGCGGTGGTCCGGGCCGGCTTGCGGATGGTACCCCGGCACCAGGTCTGGACCCATTACCGCATGCGGTTGGGCTTGCTACTGGCCTTGCCGTTCAGCCTGCTGCTGTCGCGCCTTCGGCCCGATGCCGCCAACCTGCTGTGGCAAGTCACCCTGCCGGACTTCGTCGTATCGGCGGAGCGGGCACCCGCCATCGGCACATCGGTCGGAACCGGAGCCGGCCTCGGACTCCTGCTGCTGGGAATGGGGTGTTTCGTGGCCTGGCAAGGCTACCGACTGTGGACCGCCTGGCACGAGATCCGCACCCGCCGCAAGCGGTTGGAGCCGGTGAGCAACCCGGCATTGATCCGGACCTTCGGCGAACTGGTCGCACAGGCGGGATTCCGACGAACCGTTTCGATCCGCCGAGACCCCGGATCGCTGGTTCCCTATGCCTTCGGCCTATGGAAACCGGTCGTGGTAGTACCGGCGCAAGAACCGAAGGCCGACCATTGGCGCGAGCTGCTCACCCACGAACTCGTACATATCCGGCGGGCCGACTACCTCTGGCAGTGGTTCGAGGAAATCCAGCGCCTGGCGTTCGCCTGGCATCCGCTCTGGCGTAGGCTGGTGGCCGAAATCCGATTGTACCGGGAGCTGAGCTGCGACGCCGAAGTGTTGGCCCTGCGGGCCGCATCGCCCCGCGCCTACGCCGGCATGCTGATGACCTATGCCCTGCTACCCGACCTGAACCCCCGGGCGGCCCTGTCCATGAGTCGGGCATCGACCGACCTCATTACGCGCATCGAAGATCTGAACCATCATCCGAACAATCCCATCATCATGAAAAAACACACCACCCGATCCCTGTATCTCACCGCCGCGTCCATGGCCACCTTGGTGCTGGGCATCGCATGCACGGCGCCGTCCCGACCTGCGGCCGAAGTACCGCAACCGGAGACCTCCCTGACCGAACCCGGCGAGGAAGTCTTCCTGGTGGTTGAAAAGATGCCCGAACCCGTCGGAGGCATGGAGGCCTTGATGGCCGGTCTCACCTACCCGCAAGCCGCGAAGGATGCGGGCGTGCAGGGGCGGGTGGTGGTCCAATTCGTTGTGGACGAAACCGGTGCGGTCACCAACGCCCAGCTCATCAAGGGCATCGGATACGGTTGCGACGAAGCCGCGCTCGAGATGGTGAAGAAAGCCAGCTTCACGCCGGGGGTCCAACGAGGCCGCAACGTGAAGGTGCAGATGCAGCTACCGGTCGTATTCCGGTTGTAACCTGAGCGCCTTGGGCCGTATACTCGCCCCGAAACCACATTCAAAGGAGTATCACATGGCCCGCCTCTCCCGTTCATCCACCGACAAAATGCTCTTCGGCGTCTGCGGAGGCCTCGCCCAACGGTTCGGAATGGACAGCACCATCGTCCGTCTCATTTTCGCCGTTGCCGCCGTCATCGGGTTCGGGTCTCCCGTGATCCTGTATCTGATCCTTGCGTTCGTGATGCCTCAGGACTGATTCCTCCGCCGGCAACCGATTCCGCGCAACCCGACCCTCGAAAGGGGGTCGGGTTTTTTTACGCCCGTCGGCGTCTATATTGCCGCCCATGAAAGACCTGTTGCGCATCGGCATTCTGGGACCCACCGAACGCGGGGCGGTTTGGGAACCGCATGTACGGCCCCATTCCACCGTGCGCGAGGTGATCCTGAGCGACTCGCTGCCGGCCCTGGGCCAAGTGGATGCCTGCCTGGTGCTCGAAGAGCATGCCGACCGGCTCACCTTGGCCCGCCATGTGGTCGAAGCCGGCATCCATGCCTTCGTGATCGGACAGCTCCCTTCCGACCGCGCCATTGTGGAACGCCTCTACCGGAGTGCGGAAGAGAGCGGTACCGTACTTCAGTTCACCAATTGGGCCTATTTCAACCCGGCCACCCAGTGGATGATGACCCACGTGCGCCGCCCCCGCTACCTGTCCATGTGCCGCGAATTCACCTGGGCGGCGTATCGGGAGGTCAGATCCCGCTACGACACCTATTTCCTGGAAGACCTGTCGCTCGCCTTGAAATGGGTGGACAGCACCGTGCACCGCATAGACCGTACCGAAGTACCCGCCGGCGCCGACGACGAGCTGGTTCGGCATTGGCACATCCGCTTCGACAACGGCGCGGTCGCCGACCTCCGTTTCGGCACCGTGCACGGCGAAACCCGGCACATGCGGTTCGCAGCCGACGGATCGGTAGCCGCCGAAAGCGACGTGAACGACCGCGGAGTGCGCATCATCCGCCATCGCGACACCCCCGCGCCCCTGGTCGAAACCCGCAATTTCGCCAAAGAGGAACCCGCAGGCCTGGCCGTCACCCAATTCCTCAAAGCGGTGCAGATGGGTGGGCAGCCCACCTTCGGCGCCTACGATGTTTGGCGCATGGCACAGGCCCTGGAACTGGGCGGTTAGCGGTATTTTACGGGAATGAAACGTTCCCTTTTTCTCGTCCTGATGGTGGCTTCCTGCCGGTTGGCCCCGGAAGCCCCATACGACCCGTTCCCGACCACCGCCATCGATACGACCCTTGAAGACGGTACCCGGATCCGGGATCTCGAGGTCGGCTCCGGCATTCCGGCCGATACCGGCCGGGTGGTCACCTTCCACTATCAGTCGTTCTACAACGATTCGGTCCGCTTCGAATCCACCTACGAATTCCCCCCGATCCGGGTCGAATTGGCCGATTCCAACCTGATTCCCATCTGGAGAACCGCTATGGCGGGCATGCGTCCGGGGGGCAAACGCGAATTGACGGTTACCGTCGAGGCGGCCTACGGGCCCGAAGGTCTGCCGGGCCTCATACCGGCCGGCGCCACCCTGCGCTATGTGATCGAACTGCTCGAAGCGGCCGACCTCCCCCGCCCGTGGCCGGTGAGCCCGCTGGCCGGCAAAGACCTGGCCGACGGCTTGCGCTTCTTCACCTACGAACCGGGCAACGGCCCCAAACCGGTAGCCGGCCAAAAGATCACGGTAGCGTATTCGGGGTACCTGCCCGATGGCCGCCTCTTCGACAGTTCCGTAACCCAAGGCGAATTGCTCGAAGTCGTGTTGGACCAGGAACGCCTGATCCGAGGCTGGGACCGCGCCATCCGCGACATGCGCGAAGGTGAGAAACGGGTGGTCTGGATGCGGTCCGATTGGGCGTTCGGCCGGCGCGGGCATCCCGGTATCGTGGAACCAGACACCGACGTCCGCTACGATTTCCACCTCATCCGTATCGAGGATCCATGAGCAACGAACACATCCGCATCAAACAAGTCGACGCCTTCACGACCAAACCGTTCACGGGGAACCCCGCCGGTGTGGTCATCCATGCCGACGGCCTCAGCGGCGAGGACATGCAGCGTATCGCACGGGAGATGAACCTGTCCGAAACCGTGTTCGCCCTGAAGCCCACCCACGAGGAAGCCGACCTGCGCATCCGATGGTTCACCCCCACGCAAGAGGTGGACTTGTGCGGCCACGCCACCATCGCCCTGTTCCACGCCCTGGCCGAAGAGGGCGAATTCGGGTTGGAAGTGGACGAAGACCAAAGCTTTCTGGTGGAAACCCGATCCGGGCTGCTCGCCGTGGATGTGGAATGGTTGGATATGCGACCCTATGTGAAATTCAGCCTGCCGCTTCCCCGGTTCTTCCCCTTCCCGGACGACATACAGGTCTTGTGCGGGGCTCTCGGGTTGGCCGAAGTGGAATTGTCGCCCGAAACCAAACCCCTGATCACCGATATGGGATATGTGTTCATACCGGTGCGGGATTACGACAGCCTGAAAACCCTGGAACCGAACACGCATCTGCTCCGGAAACTCAAAGACCGGCACGACCTGACCGGTTTCGTGGTGGTCACTACCGACACCGGAGAGCAGGCCATCGATTGGCACATGCGCTTTTTCGCCCCCAGCCTGGGTGTGGACGAAGACCCGGTGACCGGCTCGGCGAACGGCCCCATGGCCGCCTTCCTGTGGCAGAGCGGCAAACTGGACAAGCGGAAATCGTTCTTCACCTTCAAGGCCGCACAAGGCCGGTTCGTGGGGCGGCCGGGCCTGATCACCGTTCAGATGGGCATCAAGGGCGGCGTGGTGGACGAACTCATCATCGCGGGGCAGGCGGTGACCGTCATGGACGGCACCTTGCACATGAAAGGATGATCCCCACTTTTTTGACGCAGTGCGTTGTAATTCTCCCGAAACCCTTGTAAATTAGCCCATTATCCCATCCTGTCCGGAGAACAGCCATGCGCGCCAAAATTTTCGAGAAGTATTACAAACAGGGGTTCAACCACATGCTGTTCAAGCAGGTCATGGGGTTGAAGAAACCCGACAAGAACGTCAAGCGGTTGTACTACGGGTTGATCGTTCTGGTGATCGTGTTGGCGCTGGTGATCGGAAGCTTCTGAGGCAAATTCCGTTAACTTGGGGCGCAATGCCCCTACCTGACGACCTCATCATAGAACCCGGATTGGCCGACCAAGTGGCCGGCTTCTTCGAACGGATGCCACCCACCCTGGGCGATGCCTTGGGCATCCGGTTCCGGGAACTCACCCGCAACCGCGTGGTGGCCGACATGCCGGTAGACGACCGCACCCGCCAACCCATGGGCTTGCTGCACGGCGGCGCTTCGGTCGCCCTGGCCGAAACGGTGGCCTCGGTTGGTGCCTGGTTGAACGTGGATGCCACCACCCAAACGGCGGTCGGGCTCGAGATCAACGCCAACCACGTGCGGGCGGTGCGCTCCGGTGTCGTGGTCGCCACGGCCACACCCCTGCACCGGGGCTCGACCACTCAGGTCTGGGACATCCGAATCACCACCGAATCGGGCCAGACGGTCTGCATCAGCCGATGCACCCTGGCCATCGTTTCCCGAAAATGAGCCGCTCCCACACCGTTTTGGTCGCCTTCGGCGGCCCGTCTCCCGAGCACGAGGTATCCGTGCTCACCGCCATGCAGATCATGGCCGCCTTGGGCGACACCCCGCACAAGGCCCTCCCCCTATATGTGACCAAAAACGGCCGCTGGCTCACCGGGCCCGCCTTTTCCGACTTATCCGCTTATCAGGATATGAAAAAACTGGAGGCCGGCGGCCTACCGGTGGCGTTCGCATTCGGTGCCGACGGCCGAACCCTGCTGCGGGGTACCGCCGACACCGGCCTCTTCTCCAAACCGCAGGCCTGGGCCATCGATGTGGTCATTCCCGCATTTCACGGTGGCAGCGGAGAGAATGGCGCCTTCCAGGGCGTGTGCGAAGTGTTCAACCTGCCCTGCGCCAGTTCCGGCGTAACGGCCTCGGCCGTCGGCATGGACAAACGTCTGGCCAAGGCCGTCTGTAGGGCGTACGGGCATCCCGTGCTTCCCGATGTGGATTTCCGCGAATCCGAATGGGCGGCCGACCAGCAGGCCCACCTATCCCGCATCGAAGCGCTGGGGTATCCCGTTTTCGTCAAACCCATCCATTTGGGAAGCAGCATCGGCGTCAGGAAAGCGACCGACCGCCCCGCATTGGTCCACGCCGTGGAAGACGCCTTCCGTTACGATGCCCATGTGCTCGTGGAGCCGGCGGTATCGCCCCTGCGCGAGATCAACTGCTCGGTACTGGGCGGCCCCGACCGTTGCGAAGCCTCGGTATGCGAACAACCCGTAGGCAGCGGGGAACTGCTCAGTTTCCAGGACAAATACCTGGCCGGCGACGCCACCAAAGGCATGGCATCGGCCGACCGCCTCATTCCCGCGCCCATCCCCGACCAGGTGCGCGACCGCATCCGCACCCTCAGTACCGCCATTTACCGCTCGCTCGGCTGTTCGGGCGTGGTCCGTTTGGATTTCCTGATGAACGATGCCACCGGCGATGTGTATTTCAATGAAATCAATACCCAACCCGGCTCGTTCTCCTTCTACCTGTGGGAACCGGCGGGCGTGCGGTTTCCGGAGCTGGTGGCCCGTTTGGTGGATACCGCCTTCGAGACGCACCGTTCCCAGACCGGCAGGGTACGATCCTACGAAACCAACCTCCTCAGCAAAAAAGCCGCCCAGGGGCTCAAGGGCCTGAAAGGCATGAAAACCCGCAAACCCGGATGACACGCATTTCCGCCGTCTGGTTGATGATCGCCGCCCTGGTCGCCTGTTCACCGACCGAGACCATCGTGGTACGCGGGCCCATAACCGTACCCGCACCGACCGACAGCAGCCGGAATGTGGCCGACCCGGTCGTGGCGGTCCGCATCGCCGAAACCGGTCGCATGGAGACCTGGGACCCGATCCTGGCCCGCACCCATGCCAACCGCCGCGTACTCAGCCTGGTCCTGGAAGGCTTGGTCGGCCTGGATCCGGCCGGCCGGCCGGTACCCGCCCTGGCCTGGGATTGGCAGGTGGCGCCCGATTCGCTCAGCTGGACCTTCCGCATCCGCGAAGAAAGCCGGTTCCACCCCGATGCGGCCATGGGTTCGGGCAGCGGACGCCGTGCCACATCGGCCGATGTGTATGCCGCCTTCGCCCGCATGGCCGACCGCAACCTGCCGCATACCGGCGCCGACCTGTTCGCCGGTGTGATACTCGGGTTCGACCTCTTCAACCGGGAACAGCGGGAGGTGTATCTGCCACACGCCCGCAACACCACCCGCATCATCGGTATCGAAACACCGGACGAGCGCACCGTGGTGTTCCGGCTGGTGCGCAAAGACCCCGAGTTCCTACAGAAACTGGCCTCACCGGCCGCTTGGATCGCCGCTCCGGAATCGGCCGGATTGGAAGGCCGCACCATCGGCACGGGCATGTGGAGATGGAGGGCTACGGAAGGCGACAGCAGCGTGACCCTGGTTCGCCACGCCGCCCATCCCGACGGCGCGAAAACCCCCTTCAGCCGGGTCGATATCCGATTCCTGAGTTCCGAAACCGCCGTGTATCGGGCTTTGGTCCGAAACGAAGCGGACCTGGTGCCCGAGGCGGGTCCCCGTATCCGCCAAAACCTCCAGGTTCCGGGAACCACCACGCCCGGGTTCCGCATCGTTCCGCTCGCCTCGACGGATGCCGTCAGTTTCCGCTGGAACCCCAACGGTGCCAAAGGATTGCGCGAGGCCGACGCCCGCGCCTGGCTGCTGCATGCGATGGATGCCGACCTCCGGGCCCGGTTGACCACCGCCGGCTACCGAACGGAACCGCACCCACCGGCCGATGCCGCGTGGACCGGCGGCTCCTCGCCCACGCTCAACCTGAAGCTGGGCATCGAACCCGACGAGGACTACGTGGGGCGCCTGATTTTCGACCGCATGCGCGATACCGCCGCCGCCCGATTGGTAACGGGGCCGGTGGTGAGCCGCGATGTGGATGTGTACACCCTGCTGCAAACACCGTTCCTCACGCCGGCCGATGCGGCAGACGGCGTGGAGCTGATCCGGTTCGAGGTGGATCGGATCGGTTTGACCGGCACCCGGTTGACCGGCTTCGCCGGCAGCGCCTATCCTTGGTCTGTCGACCTGCGGAACCTGACCCCGGTGCCATGAGACAGGTCGGTCTGTTCGCCCGATTGGCCGTGCCCGAAGCCGATCAGGCCGCCCGCAATGTGGCGGCCCACCTGCGGGATCGGGGCATTCGCCTGCGTGTGGAAAAGACCACCGCCCTGCGCTTGGGGCTGCACGCCGAGGACTTGCTGGAAACGGTAGCTACCGAAGCGGACGTCGCCGACGGATGCGACCTCGCCATCGCCGTCGGAGGAGACGGCACCCTGTTGCGCACCGCCAAGCATGTGGTAGGCAAGCACATACCCTTGCTGGGCGTGCATGCCGGCCGGTTGGGCTTTCTGGCCATGGTGCTGCCCGATGGCATCCGCTCGGCACTGGACCAGACCCTGGCCGGTGCCTATACCCTGGACCGCCGCTCCATCCTGGAGGCCCGCACCCACGACGGCCGCATGCACTATGCCCTCAACGAGTTCCTCTTCTCCAAAGGCGGAACCGCCAGCATGATCCGGTTGTCGGCCTGGTTCGGCGACCAGTTCATCAACACCTATTGGGCCGACGGCCTCATTCTGGCCACTCCGACCGGTTCCACCGCCTACAACATGTCGAGCGGAGGCCCCATCGTGATGCCCGAAGCCGATGTGGTGGTGCTTACCCCCATCAACCCGCATACCCTCACCACACGCCCGCTGGTACTGCCGGCCGACCGCGAGATCACCATTCGGGTGGAGCCTACCGGGAACGAGGTGTTGTTTTCAAAGGATGGGGAAATTGCGGATATTCAGACGAACCGGATGGAGGTTCGGGTGGCCCGCTCGGCCCACACGATCGATCTCATCCAACTGCCCGGGCACGCCTATTTCGACACGCTCCGGACAAAGCTGATGTGGGGCCTGGACCTTCGTTCCCCCAACGGTTCCGATCGATCCGAACCTTAACCCATCAGCGGAATTCCATCATGAAAATCTCGGTCGTAGGGGCCGGTGGCAACGTAGGCGCCACGGCATCCCTCACCCTCGCGCAACGCGACTTCGCCAACGAAGTGGTCTTGGTCGACCTGGCGCGCACGGAAGGCGACAAAACCTTCTATCCATCCAAAGGTCGCGGCTTGGACCAATGGCAGACGGCACCCATCCATCTGTTCGATACCCGTCTGAAGGGTACCACGGACTATGCCGACACCGCCGGTTCCGACATCTGCATCATCACGGCGGGTGTACCCCGCAAACCGGGCATGAGCCGGGACGACCTCCTGAGCATCAATGCCAAAATCGTGGAATCGGTCACCAGGAACCTGATCGCCCATTCGCCCGACACCATCCTCATCGTGGTATCCAACCCCTTGGACCTGATGACCCATGTGGCCTGGAAGGCCAGCGGATTGCCCGCCCACAAAGTGATGGGCATGGCCGGCATATTGGACACCGCGCGGTACCGTGCGTTCCTGGCCGAAGCCTTGGATGTGTCGCCCAAGGACATCCAGGCGCTCATTCTGGGAGGGCATGGAGACACCATGGTACCGCTGCCCCGATACACCACCGTAAGCGGCATCCCGATCACCCAACTCATCGGCAAGGCCGAATTGGACGCCATCATCGAGCGGGCCAAAGTGGGTGGTGGCGAATTGGTGGGTCTCATGGGCACCTCGGCCTGGTACGCGCCCGGTGCCGCCGCCGCGCAGATGGCCGAAGCCATCGCCCTGGACCAGAACCGCATCTTCCCTTGCGCCGTGCACCTGGACGGCCAATACGGCATCAACGACCTCTTCGTGGGTGTACCGGTGAAACTGGGCAAAGGCGGCGTGAAGCAGATCCTCGAAGTGGAACTGCTGCCCGATGAGCAGGCCCTGCTCGACAATTCCGCCAATGCCGTACGCGGCATGATGGCGGATCTCGACCGCATCCTTTCGGCTTGATACAGGCCCGCATCTTCGCGGTGGACGACCTTCCGGAGAACCTGCAGGTTCTCCGGTTGGCCCTCCGCGGAATGCCCTGGGAGCTGGAAACCGCCGTCTCCGGCGAAGACGCCTTGCAGAAGCTGGCCGTTTACGGGCCGGACATCATCCTCATGGACATCCAGATGCCGGGCATAGACGGGTTCGAGACCGTCGCACGCCTTCGGGAGATGCCCCATCTGAAAGAAACCCCCGTGCTCTTCCTGTCGGCCTTGCAGGATTCGGCCGTAATCGTGCGCTGTTTCGATGCCGGTGCCGTGGACTATGTGACCAAGCCCTTCCGCCGGCCGGAATTGCGGGCACGGATCCGCACGCAGCTGGAAATCCGGCGGTTGCAGGCCTCGGTACGACAGGAGCGCGACCGCTTCGCCTCCATCCTGGGCAACATCCTGCCCGACTCGCAGATCGCCTCATTGAAAGCGGGAGTGCGGCCGGCGCCGCACGTGGTGGACGACGCCACCGTGATCATGACCGACTTCCGGAATTTCACGGGCATCACGCGGCGCATCGGTGCCGAGGCGGCAACCACCCATCTCAACCATCTGTTCTACGCGTTCGATGAAATCGTGGAGGCCTACGGCCTGGAACGCATCAAGACCATAGGCGACGGGTATCTGGCCGTAGGCGGGGTGAACCGGGCCGCCGACGACGTACCCGCCCGAACCGTGGCGGCCGGCCTGGCCATGCAGGCCTATGTGAAAGCCTACAACGGCTGGATCGGGGAAACCCTATGGGATCTGAGGGTCGGCATCCATGCCGGGCCCTTGGTAGGCGGCATCGTCGGTTTTCAGAAGATCGCCTTCGACGTCTGGGGCGATGCCGTGAACATGGCCAGCCGGTTGCAGTCGGTAGCCGGGCACGAAGGCGTCTGCCTGTCGCATGAGCTGTGGAAGCGGATCGAAGCCCGCATACCGGACCATCGCCGGTTCGAGGCCGACTTGCACAACCTGGGCTCGCAAACCGTGATCGAATGCCGATCCATGGACATGGCCGGGCTCCCGCCGTGCGACCCGGACGCCATCCGGAAGCGGTTCAACGACGGCGACGGTCTGGTGGACCGGCTCTTCCGGGATTGACCATTTCCTAACCTGGGCTTCATGCACCGGTAACATGCGCCCCGGAACTTGGGCTCATGGCCAAACGACCCATCGAGCTGGTGGTGATATCCGACGTGCACCTGGGCACCCCCGGCAGCCACGCCACCGAGCTCAACCGCTACCTCAAGAGCATCAAACCGAACATCCTGGTCCTGAACGGAGACATCGTGGACGGATGGCGGTTCAAACGCTCCTACTTCCCGGATGCGCATTTCAAAGTATTGCGCCGCATCCTCAAACTCATGGAACAGGGCACCCGGGTGTATTACATCACGGGCAACCACGACGAATTCCTGCGCGGGTTCAGCGATTCGGACCTGGGGCGCCTCACCCTCACCGACCAACTGGTTCTGGAACTGGATGGGCGCAAGGCCTGGATCTTCCATGGCGACGTGTTCGACCTGTGCATGAAACATTCCAAGCGCATCGCCAAACTGGGCGCCGTAGGCTACGACCTGCTCATCCGGCTGAACGTACTGGTGAACCGGGTGAGCATGGCCTTGGGTCGGGGCAAGGTGTCCTTGTCCAAACGCATCAAAGACAGTGTGAAAAAGGCCGTGAGTTTCGTGAGCGATTTCGAAGCCACCGCCACCGAGCTGGCCATCGCCGGCGGGTACGATTATGTGGTGGTGGGGCATATCCACAAACCCGATCTGAAACGCATGGAGACCGGAGACGGCAGCGTGCTGTATCTGAATTCGGGCGATTGGGTCGAAAATCTGACCGCCTTGGAATATCACAACGGGGAATGGAGCCTGTTCCAGTATCGGGAAGCCGACTTCATGGACCTGGACGAAGCCGCCTGATGCGCATCCTGTACGGCATACAAGGTACCGGAAACGGGCATTTCGCCCGTGCCAAGGAAATCATACCCGTGTTGGCCCGGCATGCGGAACTGGACCTGGTGGTTTCGGGCAGCCAGGTGGAGATGGACCTGGGGCAACCGGTACGCTACCGGTTTTCGGGACTGGGGTTCGTGTTCGGCCGGAACGGAGGCATAGACCACGGCGCCACCTTCCGCGGATTGAAACCGGTCCGTCTGGTCGAAGACATCCGCCGGTTGCCGGTGGAGGTCTATGACCTGGTCGTTTCCGATTTCGAACCGGTCACCTCCTGGGCCTGCAAGATGAAGGGCGTGCCCTGCATCGGCCTGAGCCATCAGGCCAGCTTCCTGTCGGAACGCGTGCCCCGGCCCTCCCACCGCGACCCCTTCGCCGAGCTGCTCTTCCGCCATTACGCGCCGGTTACCCGGGCCATCGGGTTGCATTACGAACCATACGATTCCTTCATCCGCACGCCGGTCATCCGCCAGGATGTGCGGAAGCTGCGTCCGCGCCGGGGCAACCATGTAACCGTGTATCTGCCGGCCTATGGCGAGGAGCACCTCATCCCGCATCTGCATCGGTTTCCGAGCATCCGGTGGCATCTGTTCTCCAAACATGCCGGTTCCGTACGGGTCGATGGCAACGTGGAAATACGCCCCGTATCGCACCGGGCGTATCTGGACAGTCTGGAAGGCAGCCTGGGCCTGGTGAGCGGGGGCGGGTTCGAGGCGCCGGCCGAAGCGCTGCATCTGGGCAAACGTCTGCTGGTGATTCCCATGAGGAACCAGTACGAGCAACAATGCAACGCCGAAGCGTTGCGGCGGTTGGGGGTGGCCACCCATGCCATGGTGGACCGCGATTTCGGCACCGTGCTGGAACAGTGGTTGGATGGACCGGAAACGCCGCATATCCGGTTTCCGGAACAGGTGGAGGCCCTGGCCGAATCCTTGCTGGGGTTCGCCGGTCAGACCACGCGAAGCGCCACGACGGTCATGTCGTCGGCCAGTTCGTACTCGCTGTAAGCCAGGATCTCCAGGCGGATCGCCTCGCAGATCTGCTCGGCGGTCATGGTGTCGGTATCCAGGGTGGTCAACCGCGTGCGGATGCCATCGAACCCGTATAGGTCGCCTTTCTTGTTGCGGGCTTCGGGAAACCCGTCGGAATAGAAGAGTACGAGGTCGCCGGGTTGCAACGCGTATTCCACGTTGGCGAAGGTCACATCGGGGCGCATGCCCAACGGATAGCGCGGGGCGGGCGCATCCAGCCAATTCGCGGTGCCCGCGCGCTTGAGCAAGGGCTTGCAATGCCCGGCGTTGGCGAACTTGAGGATACGGGTCTGCACATCGTACCGGGCCAGCAGACAGGTGATGAAGGTGAGTTTGTCGGTACGGGAGACCAACAGGGGATTCACGGCAGTCAATACGCGGGCCGGATCGCGTTCGTCCAGGCGCGACAGGAGCAACCCGCTGGTGAAAATGGCACCGAAGGCCGCTTTCATGGCCTTGCCCGACACATCCACCACGGTTACCAGCAGGTCGTTCTCCACCATCTGGTAGTCGTAGAAATCGCCACCCACTTCGAACGACGGAATGAAGAAGCCTTTCACTTCGGCGCCGGGCACGGCGGGTGCCGAGCGGGGCATGAGGGCGAATTGGGAGTCTTTCGCGATCTGGAACTCCTTCTCGATGCGGAGCTGTTTGAGGTTGCGTTCCTCGTAATCGGGCACGAAGGTATCGTCGGAGGCCGTGCTGGCACCGAACCGGTACATGACCCAACCACCCACCATGGGCACCAGCAGGATGAGGCCCAATTGGACCGCCTGACCTGTGAGGTGCGGATCGGGTGATCCCACATACACGCCCAAGCGCACGACCACGAAGAAAACGAACCAAGCCATCATGGTGGCGAACAGCCCGAAATGGCGGTAGGCGATCACCAGCGGCAAGGCGACGGCGATCATCAGGACCATGTCTTCGAATACGGTGCCGGTAGTGGCGAAATGGCGGCCACCCAGCGTGGTGAGCAGGCCCAGCACGAACGCAGCAACAGGCACCACCACCCAACCTTTCCGGATGAAACGCTGCAGCTGGGTCATGGCCACGCCGAAAAAGCCGAACCCGATGAGCCAGGTATTGGCGATACCGCTGAGCAAGGTGGACATGGCCGGCCAAACGGATGCCACATCCACGAAACCGAACTGGGAATCGAACTGGAAGAACACCAGATCCAGGGCCACCAACATGGTGGCGAACACGGCCAGCAGCATGCCGGCGAACCCGTAACCGGCCAGTATGGATTGGCCGAGGTCCCTGTTCAGGAGCCGGCCGCGCCAGATGGCGTCGGCCATGGCGATGTGCGGGTCCTTGGCTTTGCGCGCCAGCGACTCCCACCCCATGTAGGCCAATCCGCCATACAGCGCGATGAAGAAATACCCCAGGGTTTGCGAAGCCAGGTCGATGCCGATGAATTCGGGCAGATAGAATTGGTAGTAGCTGTTGCTGAACACCAGATACCGCCAAACCGCCAGGAACAGTACCAGGAGCAGGGTGACCACACCGGCGCGCCACCAGATCACCTCGCCTCGGAAGATGCGTTGCAAGGCCGTTACGAGCACCAGGACCACCAGGAGCAGGATGGTCGCGAAGAAGACCACCGCTTCGGAGGCATATCCGGTGTTGGTATAGGTCTCCTGCTCCGATTCGTGGTATTTCGTCTGCACCGAACCCAATATGAAGCCGGGTTGGAACCGGGTGCTGGTATCGGTGGTGATTTCTCGGACGGTGGGTTTCAGATCGACGATGATGCGGTCGGGGCCGGCGTAGGTCGCATCGCGGCGGGTCCAGGTGAGCGTGGTTCCGCTGGTGTCGGTGGCCAAGGTGCCTACGGTCACCTCACCGATATCACCGTCGGCCGAACCCAAGCCGTAGGCATTGGCATCGTACCCGAGCAGGTCGCCCAGCAAGTGTTCGCCGACCTCGGCTTGGTCGGAAGCCGGCAGGAAGCGGTCATCGGCGAATCCGGCGGTCCAATCCATCATGCGGACTCTCAGCCGGTCGTCGAAATCCACCCGCATGTGGTCCACATCCGTAAAGAAGGCCGTTTCGCCGGCTACCGGCCAGAACGTGTCGTGCGGTTGCCCCAGGCGCACACGCCAGCCGTTCAGGGGCAGGCCGGAACGGTTCAGTTTGGAAGGGGTTATCGAACGGGTACCACCCAGGCTGTCGCGCAGGTGGTCGAAAAAGGCCTGGCGTTGGTACCGGGCGGGGAAAGCGGCCAAATCCCGGGTATCCACCTGCAAGGCTTCCATGAGGTCGTAGGCCCGTTGGACGGCCTTCTCCTGTCTCATGGCGACCGGAGCACCCGCCTGGAAATCCACCGCGGGCAGCAACATGGCATACACGGCGGCCCCCAACAACCCGATGTACAGGAGGGTGCGGATCGAGCGGAAATTCAGGTGCGTTACAGGGCGTGGCATGGCGGAGGCAACATAAAAAAAGGCCCGGTGGTGTGCCGTGCCTTTTTTGATTGGGATGGGATGGAATTCTTCGGCTGGAATCAGTCGCAGAAGGCTTCAAACACCATTTTCAGGTCGTTGGCCACATCCATGGCGGTACGCCCTTCCACCCGGTGGCGGGGAATCATGGCTTTGATCTCGCCGTCTTTGAAAAAGGCGAACGACGGGGAAGAAGGCGGAAACTCGCTGAAGTATTCGCGGGCTTTGGCCGTGGCTTCCTTGTCCTGGCCGGCGAACACGGTGAACAGGTGGTCCGGCTTTTTCGCGCTGTTGTCCAGGGCGATCTTCACACCGGGGCGGGCGTTGCCGGCGGCACAACCGCACACGGAGTTGATGACCAGGAGCATGGTGCCTTTGGGTTTCGCGCCGAGCACGGCATCCACATCTTCCGGAGTGCGGAGTTCCTGCACACCCAGTTCGGTGAGCTCCTCACGCATCCAGTTGGTATCGGGGCCTATTCCGAATCCGAATTGCATAAAATGTCCTTGTTTTTGTTCAGGTTTGATGGGGCAAATATACCTAGTTTCCCCCACTCATGCGACCGATAGCCCTGTTCCTTCTGATGATGACCGCCTTCGGATGTGCCCGCACGCGCACCGTGGCCTGGTCTCCCTCTCCCAACGACCTCCGCTTCGAAACGGCCCCCTCCGACGCCTTCCGGTATGCGATCGCCCAAGACGGCGCGAATCTCGTCGTGTCGGTGACCTTCTCCGCCAACCGCTATCTGGCCCATGCGCTGGAATACGGGTTCACCCTCCGGTTCGACACCCCGGCCCTGGACCAGGCCCTGGCGCTCACCTATCCGGTAGGCACCGTGCAAGTGCTCGAATCGTCGCCCTTGCAGCGCAACGCCTACCTCACCGATCCCTCCTGGGCCGGCCAGCCCGGCAATGCACGGTTGTTGGCAGCCATTGAGAATGAACGGGCCGAGCGGGTGCGCATCATGCGGCGGTTCTCCAAGGCGGATCCGGTCGACGCGGGTGAGACCACGGCGGGGTTGCTCGCCAGCCAGGGCCTGCGGCTTTCCATGGACCGGGACAACGCCCCGCTCACCTTGCTCATCCGCATACCGTGGGAATCGGACCGGGGAAATCCGTTCGGATTGGATGTGGAAAAGGGATCCGCCATCCGGCTTCGGTTCGAAATCCGGCCACCATCCTATGCCGAGCTCACCGGCCGCGACGATGTGGCCATGGACCCCTCCCGCGGGGGTACCGACCGCATCGGTCGGTCGGGTTCGCGCACGCCGTACGGGCGCACCGGCACCGGCGAAGACGAACTGAGCCTCGCCCTGCGGGAGCAGATGCGAGGCTCGTTCCAGTTCGACGTGAAATTCCGGCGGCCTTAACCGAGGGCGGCGGCGTACCGGCGGGCCACTTCGGCCCAATTCACCAGGTTCCAGAAGGCGCCGATGTAGTCGGGGCGGCGGTTCTGATAGTGCAGGTAGTAGGCATGTTCCCACACATCCAGGCCCAGGATCGGCGTTTGGCCGTTCATGAGGGGCGAATCCTGGTTGGCGGTGGACGTGACCTCCAACTTGCCGTTGTTCACGACCAACCAAGCCCAACCGGACCCGAAGCGGGTGGCGCCGGCCTTGGCGAACGCTTCCTTGAAGGCATCGAACGAGCCGAAAGCGGCGTCGATGTCGGCCGCCAGTTTGCCAGCAGGTGCTCCGCCCGCATTGGGCGCCAGGATGGTCCAGAACAGGCTGTGGTTGGCGTGGCCGCCGGCGTTGTTGATCAATGCCTGCTTCTTGTCGGCAGGCACTTCCTGGATCCGGGCCAACAAGGTTTCCACCGGCAGGGCTTCGAAAGCGGTACCGGCCAATGCGGCGTTCGCATTGTTGATGTAGGCCTGATGGTGTTTAGTATGATGGATCTCCATGGTGCGCGCATCGAAATGGGGCTCCAGGGCCGTATAGGCGTAGGGTAAGGCAGGTAATTCGTAGGCCATGACAGGGTTCCTCCGATAGGGGTATTGTTCGTGTTATCCTGCTGAATATAGCCAATAGGCCGGATTTCGTCCCTATCTTGACCGGTCTCCACGTCACCTGCGCTTATGCCATACGACTTCGATCTGATCATTCTGGGAAGCGGCCCCGCCGGGTTCTCCTGCGCCATGCAGGCCAGCAAATTCGACAAACGGGTTCTCATCATCGAAGCCGACGAGCACCACCTGGGCGGTGGATGGATCAACAGCGGCACCGTTCCCAGCAAGGCCCTGCGCGAAGCGGCCTTGAACGTACACCGGTTCACCCGCCAATTCGGAGATTTGGACAACAAGAAGCCGTATCTGCTCTTCCACATGGAGGAATTGCTCCAGGCCAAGCACAAGGTGGTGGAGCACGAGAACGCCGAGATCAAGCGCAATCTGATCAAGAACGAAGTGAAGACCGTGCGCGGATACGGCCGCCTGATTGATGCGCACACTGTCGAGGTGAACGATCCCATCGACCTGCGCAAAACCTACACGGCCGAGCGCATCCTCATCTCCACCGGCAGCTCGGCCACGCCGCCCACACGGTTCAAGGTGGACCACAAACGGGTGCGCGACAGCCACTCCATCCTGCATCTGGAGCACATCCCCCGGCGCCTGGTGATCGTCGGCAGTGGTGTGCAGGCCATCGAGTTCGCCACCACGTTCGCCGCCTTGGGCACCAAGGTCACCATCCTGAACCCGGAAGCCGATTTCCTGGCTTTCCTGGACGACGAAATTCTCGCCATGCTCCGCAAAGTGCTCGAGGACTTCCGAATCACCATCTATCCGTCGGCCGACATCACCAAGGTGGGCGGCAACGAGCTGCGCAATTGCACCGAAGTGCATTTCTCCACGCAGGACGGGGAAACCCGTGTCATCGAAACCGAGCAGGTACTCTATTTCGGCAGCCGCACGCCCAATACCGGTTCCATCGGGTTGGATGAGATCGGTGTGACCACCGACGCCCATGGGTACATCGAAGTAGATGCCACCTACCGGACCTCGGTACCCGGCATCTATGCCGCCGGCGACGTGGTCGGGCATCCGCAATTGGCATCGGCCTCGTTCAGCCAGGGCCGCTTGGCGGCTTGCGACATGTTCGGCATACCGGCATCCGAACTCTCCTCAGACATCCCCTTCAGCATCTACAGCTATCCCGAAATCAGCTCCATCGGCCTGACCGAAAAACAGGCGCGCGAGGCGGGCATGGACGTGACCATAGGCCGGGCATATTGGGAGCACCTGACCAAGGCCGCCATCGCCGAGAACTTCGACGGGGTGCTCAAGCTGGTCTTCGAAACCAAGACCCTGAAGCTGCTCGGCGTGCATGTGATCGGCATGGGTGCCTGCGAGATCATCCACATCGGCCAGACGGTGATGGCCTTCGGCGGGGACATCCGCTATTTCATCAACCACATGTTCAATTACCCCACCTACGCCGAGGCCTACCGGGTTGCGGCCTTCAACGGGGTGAACCGGGTAACCAAGGCCGGCGTGAAATACCGGAACCTCCTGAATTAGAGACCCGGTTTGAGCTGGATGTGGAGTTCGTCGAGCTGACGGGGATCCACTACGTCGGGGCAGTTGTCCATGAGCGAAACCGCCCGTTGGTTCTTGGGAAACGCGATCACGTCGCGCAGGCTGCGCGAACCGGTGAGCAGCATGATGATACGGTCCAGGCCCAGGGCCAGGCCGCCGTGCGGGGGCGCCCCGAACCGGAAGGCATCCAACAGGAAGCCGAATTTCTCCTGGGCTTCCGCCTCGCCTATGCCCAACAGGGCGAACATCTTGCGCTGCATGGCGGGGTCGTGGATCCGGATGGAGCCACCGCCGATCTCGCTGCCGTTCATGACCAGGTCGTAGGCGCGGGCCCGCACCTTGCCGGGGTCCGAATCCATCAGATGCAGGTCTTCCGGCTTGGGCGACGTGAACGGATGGTGCATGGCCACCCAGCGTTTTTCCTCGGGGTCGAAATCCAACAACGGGAAATCGGTGACCCATAGCAGGGCGTTGCGGGTAGTGTCGATCAGGTTGAATTCCTGGGCCACCGATAGCCGCAGGGTACCCAACTGGGCATACACATCCGGCTTGCGGCCGGCCAGGATGAGGATGAGGTCGCCTTCGGCGGCGCCACTGGCCCGGACCATGGCGGCGGTGACGTCCTCGGGCACGAATTTTGCCACCGACGAGAACACCTCGCCGGGCATGTTCTTGATGTAGATGAGCCCGTTGGCCCCGGCCTCGTTCTTGGCCTTTTCGGTGAGGCGGTCCATCATGCCACGGCCCAGATGCCCTTGGCCGGGCACCACGAATCCGACCACGGCGCCACCGTCGGCCACGGTCTGGCGGAACACCCTGAATTCGGTGTCTTTCACCAGGTCGGAGAAATCGGTGAAGGCCAGGTCGAAGCGCAGGTCGGGCTTGTCGGAGCCGTAACGGGTCATCCCCTCCTGGTACGTCATGCGAGGGAGCGGCAGGGCCACCTCCACCCCGATGGTCTCGCGGAGGAGTTCGGAAATGAGGCCTTCGGTCATTTCCTGCACGGCGATCTCATCCACAAACGACATCTCCACGTCGATCTGGGTGAACTCGGGCTGGCGGTCGGCACGCAAGTCCTCGTCGCGGAAGCATTTGACGATCTGGAAGTAGCGGTCCATGCCGGCCACCATCAGGATCTGCTTGTAGGTCTGAGGCGATTGGGGCAGGGCGTAGAAGGTGCCCGGGTTCACGCGGCTGGGTACCAGGTAATCGCGCGCACCCTCGGGTGTTGACCGCATGAGCACGGGCGTTTCCACCTCCACGAACCCGTGCCGGTCGAAATACTCCCGCACCAGGATGGTGGCCTTCGACCGCAGGATGAGGTTGCGCTGCATGCTGGGCCGGCGCAGGTCGAGGTAGCGGTATTTGAGCCGGAGGTCTTCGTTGGTCTTGGTATCGTCCACGATTTCGAAGGGGGTGGTGTCGGCCGCATTGTAGATCTGCAGCTCATGCACGCGTACCTCCACCTCGCCGGTGGCCATTTTGGCATTCACGTTGGCGGCCGAACGGTTGGTGACCACCCCTTCCACACCGATCACATATTCGCCACGCAAGGCATCGGCGGCGGCATGGGCCCGGGCGTTGTCTTGCGGAGAGAAGACCACCTGGGTGATGCCGTACCGGTCGCGCAGGTCGATGAAGATGAGCCCGCCGAGGTCGCGGCGGGTATCCACCCAACCGTTCAGAATGACCCGTTCGCCCGCATGTGCGGCCCGGAGTTCCCCGCAGGTGCGGGTGCGTTTCAAAAGCATGATGATTCGGATCCCTTGGACACTGGATTGTAGTGCCCAAAGGTACGATGGGCACCAACGAAAAAGGCGTTTCCCTTACCGGAAAACGCCTGTGTAGCGCGGGGCGGAATCGAACCGCCGACCTTAGGGTTATGAATCCTACGCTCTTACCGACTGAGCTACCGCGCC
>JANJTJ010000048.1 GCA_024711145.1 Balneolales bacterium | reverse complement strand
CGGCCGCGGCCCGCCGCCGCTCGAGCGCGGCCGTCTGGCCCTGGGGCGGGTGGCCCGCCGTGGGGGCTGGGGCGGCGATGCCGACCGGCGCCGCCCGCGCCGCCACGGCGCCGGGGCGGTCGCCCGACAGGAGGCGGATGTCGGCGATGCCCAGGGCCCGGAGGGCCCGGACGGCCTCGGCGGCGTCGGCCTTGGGTGTATCGGCCAGGTGGAAGCAACCCGCCCAGCGGCCGTCCACGGCCACATGGGCCAGGGTCGCATCGCCGGCATCGGCCGTGCCCGGCACGGCGGTGTTCCACGCGGCGAACCCCGCACGCGTGCCCACGCGCACCTCGTGCCCGTCCACTACCCCCATCACCCCCGCGCCGGCCTCCTCCCGGAACCCGTGCACGGCGCCGGCCGCGCCGCCGCCATGTGCCGCCACGATGGCCCGCGCCACCGGATGGGTGGACCCCGCCTCCAGCCGGGCCGCCCACGTTTCCCATCCCGCCGGCGCATCGGCGGCGGCTTCGGTTTTCACAATGGCGAACCGCCCATGGGTGAGTGTGCCGGTCTTGTCGAAGACCACGGTGCGCGCCGCGGCCAACACATCCAGATAATGGGCCCCCTTGACCAGAATGCCCGACCGCGACGCCGCTCCGATGCCGCCGAAATACCCCAAAGGGATGGAGATGACCAGGGCGCAGGGGCACGATACCACCAGAAACACCAAAGCCCGGTACAACCACTCCTCGAAGACATAGGCGTCCACCACGAAGTACGGAACCACCACCAAGGCCGCGGCCAAGGCCGTTACCGCAGGGGTATATTTTTTGGCGAACCGCCGGATGAACAGCTCGGTCTTCGCTTTTTTGGTGACCGCATGCTGCACCAGCTCCAATATGCGGGCCACCGCGCTTTCCGATTCGGGCCGCAGCGCCTCGATCCGCACCCACCCGTCCAGGTTCACCGCTCCGGCCGGTACCTCGTCGCCCTCGACCAAGGTGACCGGCACCGACTCGCCCGTGAGGGCGGCCAGATCGAACTGGGCCGATCCGCGGACCAGGCGCCCGTCCAGGGCAACGCGACCACCGGCGGCCACCTCCACGGTTTCGCCCACCGCCACCTCGGCCGGTGCCACATCATACGCCGTGCCCCCGCGCAACACCCGCACCAGCGGCGGCCGGAGGTCCAGCAAGGCACGGATATGCCGCCTGGACCGGGCCACTGCCAGGTCCTGCAGGGTTTCGCCCACCGTATAGAACAGCATTACGGCGACCCCCTCGGCCGCCTCGCCGATGGCGAACGCCCCCAGTGAGGCGATGGACATGAGCAGGAACTCGGTGAACACCTCACCCTTGCGGATGCGCACCCAGGCCGATTTCAGCACGGGCCACCCCACCGGCAGGAAGGCCGCCACCCAGAAGGCGTCGTGCAGCCAAAGTGCCGGAATGGCCAAGAGCATGGTGGCCAAAGGCATACGCCAAATGTTGAGATGCCCGGCAAGATTCATGCAAAGAAAATAGGCATCGGCACTGGTCATACCCCCCGGTTCATGTGTTGTACCCATGAAGACATCATGCAACCAACCACACCAATCCATACATCATGTTGAACCTGCTTACCCTGGTCGGCGCCCTGGCCCTGACCCCCGCCCCTGCCGACACCAACGCCACCGCGGTGGAAGCCGCACAGCCGGCCATCGCCACCCTGCATCTGGTCATCGTGGCCGAAGGCGATTCGGCCGCCGCCGTTGCCGGTGCCACCATCGAATTCGTGGAGCTGGGTACCACGGTGGAAGCCGACGCCCACGGCAAAGTGACGGTACCTTCCGCTACGGTAGGCACCCACACCATCAAAGTGACGGCCGATGGCTACACCCCTTGGGAAGGGACCTATGAGGTGAAGGAAGACGCCGAAGTGACCATCCGCCTGCGTGCCGAAACGCCGGCCGAGAACTGACAGCCCACCCGCATGCCGAGTACCCCGTTTCCGACCGAATCCGATTTCGAGACGTTCTTCCGCGCGCACTACGCCGTGGTGGTCCGCTACGCCGTCGGATTTGTAGGAGACGGGGACACGGCGCGGGATCTGGCCCAAGAGGCGTTCGTGAAAGCCTGGGAAGCCCGCGACAGACTCTCCACCGAGCCTCCGCCGATCGCCTGGGTATTCGCCGTGGTGCGCAATGCGGCGCTCAACCGGACGCGCCGCAACCGTCTGGTGCCCATGGAAGCCGTGCCCGAGCCCGAGCCGGAAGAAGACCGGGGCCGGGAGTTGCCCGAACTGCAGGCCGCCCTCCGGTCGGCCTTGCGCGACCTGCCCGAGCGCCAACGCGAAGCCTTTCTGCTCACCCGCTACCAAGGCATGGCGCATGCCGATGCCGCACGGGTGATGGGCTGCGCACCCCGTACCGTGAACAACCACCTGGTGGCGGCATTGGCCACCTTGCGCCGGGCGCTCACGCCCTGGCTGAACCCCGCTACCGATCCATGACACACCCGAGCGACTCCAAACCCGAATGGTGGGACAGCGTGCCTGAAGCCGACCGAACCGAATATCTCCGCATCTGGGAGGCCGCAGCCGCCGATCCCGTGCCGGTGGACGTGGACCGGGATTGGGCGCGCGTGCAAGCGCGCATCAGCCGGTCCTCCTCCGTCCGCATGGGGTGGTATGCCGCCGCCGCCGTACTGTTCCTCGCCGCCTTCGCGGGCCTCTACCGCACCCAGTTGGCCACCCGCATGGTGGAGGCGCCTCTGGGCGCCGTGCTCACGCTGGAACTGCCCGACGGCACCACCGCCGACCTGAACGCCGGCGCCCGCCTGTCCTATTCGCCCTTCGGGTTCGGCTGGTGGCAACGCGATGTGCGACTCACCGGCGAGGCCTATTTCGAGGTGGAATCCGACTCCACCCGCCCGTTCACGGTAACCACGCACAACGCCCATGTGCATGTGACCGGCACCCGTTTCAACATCCGCGCGTGGCCCGACGACCCCACCGCGGAAACCACCTTGTTCCTGGAAGAGGGACAGGTGGATTTTTCTTCCATCGCACGGCCCGATACCGTGGTTCGTCTGGCACCCGGGTTCGTGAGCCGTGTGGATACCACCCGCCAGGTGCCTACCGAGCCCGTAGCCTGGGATACCCGCATCACCGCATGGCGCCACGGCGGCCTCCTGGTGCGCGAACGCAGCCTCACCCTGTTGTTGGCTGAATTGGAGCGTCGGTATCCGGGTCAGGTCACCTTGGCCGATCCCGCCTTGGCCACCCTCCGCGTGAGCGTGTATCTGGAGCGCGACGCCACGGTGGAAGCCGTGCTGCGGGCCTTGCGCACCGCCAACGGGGAGTTGGAGTGGCTCCGCGCCGAAGACGGCCGCTATCGCATCCAGGGCGAACTGCGGGTGCGCGAACTGCCCCGGGTGGCCCTCAACTGAAGAGCCACCAGCACACGGCGACCGATGCGGCAGCCCCCACCGCGTCGGCCAACAGGCCCGCCTGCACCGCGAACCGGGTTTTGCGGATACCCACCGACCCGAAATACACGGCGATCACATAGAACGTGGTCTCCGTGCTGCCGAACATGGTGGCCGCCATTTTCACGAAAATGTGGTCTTCGCCATAGGTGGTGATCATGTCGGCCAGCACACCCACCGATCCGCTTCCCGTGAGCGGGCGGATCAGCGCCATGGGCAGCACTTCGGCCGGAATGCCCACCAACCCCAGCACGGGATCGAGCATCCAGATCAGATAATCCATGGCTCCGCTGGCCCGGAACATGCCGATCGCGAACAGGATGGCCACCAGATAGGGAATGATGCGAACGCCGATGTCGAATCCTTCTTTGGCGCCGGTCACGAATTCCTCATAGACCGCCACCCGTCTCCACACCCCATACAGCGTGATTCCCACGATCACCAGGGGCAGCACGAATACCGAGAACGTGTTGAGCACCATCATACCCGTGCCTCCTGCCAGAATTTCCATTTCACGAAGACGATGGCCGCCGCCGTGGAGCATGCGGTGGCGATGAGGATGCTGAAGAACAGCTCGTTCACACCCAGGCCCATGAGCGCCACCAGGGTAACCGGCGGCAGAATCTGCACGCTGCTGGTGTTCAAGGCCAGGAACATGATCATGGGATTGCTGGCCTTGTCCTTATCCGGATTCAGCTCCTGCAACGATTCCATGGCTTTCAGGCCCAGCGGCGTGGCCGCGTTGCCCAAACCCAGCACATTGGCGGCCAGGTTCAGGCTGATGTGACCCAAGGCCGGGTGTTCTTTGGGCACATCCGGAAAGAGGTATTTCATGAAGGGATGCACGCCCTTGACCACCACGTGGATGAGGCCGGCCACGTCGGCGATGCGCATGAGACCCAGCCACAATGCCATGACCCCGATGAGCCCGATGGCCAAGGTGACGGCCGTGCCCGCCAGGTCGAAGGCCGCGGCCGTGATGGCCCGCATTTTCACGAACCGAACCGGCGGCAGCACCACGCCGGCTTCGCCCGGGCTGTGGTCGGCCACCGTCACCCGCAATTCGTCCGGTTTGCCGCCCTCCTTCAGCCTGGCCACCGTGAGCCAGGACTCGGGCAAGGCATCGGTTACCGGAATCACCAGTTCGTACCCGTCGCCCACCGGCCGCCAGGAAGCTGCAACGGGCGCGGTGGCATCGGGGATGTGCAAGGTGACCGGGGTGCGCCGTTCCAGGTCGGCATTTACGGGCGCATCGAAACGAATCCGACGGATTTCCCCGTTCCGGTAGGGGTCGGTGGCCAGGTCGCGCACGTCCTGGCCCAGTGCGAACACCAGGCTGATGGCGATCAACCCGGCCCATATATGATTGAGCATGAGCGGGAAACTACCACTTTCCGTCATCGTGCCGCCCTACCTTATGCGCATGCGAATAGAAACCCAAGCCATCCACGCCGGCTACTCCGCCGAAGCCGCCGGCGAACCCGTAACGCCGCCCATCCACCTGTCTTCGGTCTGGACCCATCCCGAAACCGGGCTCGACCGGTCGCCGGGGTCCTTCGTGTACGGCCGCCACAGCAACCCCAACCGCCACCAGGCCGAGGCGGTGGTGGCCGCCCTCGAAGGGGGTGCCGAGGCCATGGCCTTCGCATCGGGCATGGCGGCCATCACCGGCATCTTCCAGGCGTTGGCTCCCGGCGACCACGTGCTCGTCTGCGCCGACGTGTACTTCGGCACGCGCACCATCCTCAACGGCTTCATGGCCCGCTGGGGCGTGCAGGCCACCTTCGCCGACGCCACCGACACGGCCGCTTTCCTAAGCCACCTGCGCCCCGAGACCAAACTGGTGTGGGTGGAAACCCCCTCCAACCCCATGCTGCGCATCACCGACATACCGGCCGTGGCGGCGGCCTTGGCCGGTACGGGCATCGTGCTGGCGGCCGACAACACCTGGGCCACTCCCGTGCTCCAACGGCCGCTCGCCCAGGGTGCCGACGTGGTGGTGCATTCCACCACCAAATACCTGAGCGGCCACTCCGACCTGGTGGGCGGCATGGTGGTGTGCAGGCATCGCGACGACTTTTCGGGCCGCATCCGCCTCATCCAACAACAGGCCGGAGCCGTGATGGCCCCCTTCGACGCCTGGATGCTGGTCCGCAGCGTGAAAACCCTGCCCGTGCGCATGCGCACCCATGTTGAGAACGCCCGGCAGGTGGCGGCCTGGCTGGCGGCCCACCCCCGTGTGGAACGCGTCTTTTACCCCGGGCTGCCCGGCACTCCGGAATCCGAACGGGCGAAACGCCTCATGGAGGCCCCCGGAGCCATGATTTCCTTCCTTTTGATGGGGAATCAGACCGATGCGCTGTCAGTTATAGCCCGATCCCACCTCATAAAAAGAGCCACCAGCCTGGGCGGCGTGGAATCCACCTGGGAAAACCGAGCCAGTTCCGAAGGGCCCGGCTCCCAAACCCCTCCAACCCTTATCCGGTTGTCGGTGGGTATCGAACATATCGATGACCTCATCGCCGACCTCGACCAATGTCTATGATTCCCATCGGCTCCAAACCCGACCTCTCCTTTCCCATCAAAGCCTGGATGAACGGCCGCGAGGTGAAAACCACCTTCGCCGAACTCATCCGCGGCCGAACCGTGGTCAGCGTCTATTTCAAGAACGGCACCGACGTGTGCGACATCCAGAATTTCTCGCTTCGCGACCACGCCCGGGCGTTCGCCGAACGCGGAGTTACGGTGGTGGCCGTAGGTCGGGAGACCTGCCGGGCGCATGCCCGCTATGCCGGAAAGCACGCACTCACCCATATCTTGGTGTCCGATCCGGATAAGCTGTTCGCCCAGGCGACCGACTCCCTGGTCGAAAAAAGCATGTACGGAAAGAAATACATGGGTCCGACCCGATCGGCCTTCCTCTTCGCCGCCGACGGCTCCCTGCAGGGCATCATCCCCCAGGTCGATGCGCCGAACCACGCGCAAGAAGTGCTGGCCTTGATAGATTCGACCCCCTGACCCGCGAAACGCATGAAACGATTGGTGATAGTGGAATCGCCCACCAAGGCGAAGACCATCCGCAAATTCCTACCCGACGGCTACGTGGTGGATTCGTCCTATGGGCATATCCGCGACCTTCCGGCCAACGCCAAGGAGATTCCGGCCAAATACAAGGGGGAGAAATGGGCCAACCTCGGCATCCGCGTGGATGCCGGTTTCGAGCCACTGTATGTGGTTTCGGCCGAGAAGAAGAAAGTGGTTACCCGCCTGAAGGAGTTGTTGGCCAAAGCCGACGAACTCATCCTGGCGACCGACGAAGACCGGGAGGGCGAGGCCATCGCCTGGCATATCCGCGAGATCCTGAACCCCAAGGTGCCGGTCAAGCGCATGGTGTTCCACGAGATCACCGAAGAGGCCATCAAGCGTGCATTGGAGGAGTTCCGGCAGGTGGATGAACATCTGGTGGCCGCGCAGGAAACCCGCCGCGTGCTGGACCGCCTGGCCGGCTACACGGTGTCGCCCTTGTTGTGGAAGAAGATCGCATCGGGGTTGTCGGCCGGTCGGGTGCAGTCGGTTGCGGTGGAGCTCATCGTGCAACGCGAGCGCGACCGCATCCGCTTCCGGTCGGGTACCTATTGGGACCTCAAAGCGCACCTGACGGCGCCATCAAGCCCCAAATCCTTCACCGCCGATCTGGTCGAATTGGCCGGCAAACGGTTGGCCACCGGCAAGGATTTCGACGAGAACACGGGCCGCCTGGCCAAACCGAACCAAGTGGTCCTGCTCGACGAAGCGGCCGCCACCGGCCTGCGCGAACGGCTGCTGCAGGCCCGATGGACCGTGGCCGAGGTGGAAACCACCGAACAGGTGACCAGCCCCAAGGCCCCGTTCACCACGTCCACCCTGCAGCAGGAGGCCAACCGCAAGTTCGGTATGTCGGCCAAAGACACCATGCGCACGGCCCAGAAACTGTACGAGGAAGGGTTCATCACCTACATGCGTACCGATTCGACGAACCTCTCGGGGCAGGCCATCGGTGCGGCCCGCTCCGAAGTGGAACAGATGTACGGGGCCGATTATCTGAGCAAAAAACCACGCCAGTATGCCACCAAGGCCAAAGGTGCGCAGGAAGCGCACGAGGCTATCCGTCCTGCCGGCAGCCGGTTCCGTTTGCCGGCCACCAGCGGCCTGAGCGGCCGCGAGCTGAAGCTCTACGATCTGATCTGGAAACGGACCATCGCCACCCAGATGGCCGAAGCCCGCACGGCCCACACCACGGCCCGCATCGAGGCGGTTACCGCCTCCGACGAAGCCGTTTTCCGCGCCACCGGCAAGGAAATCCTGTTTCCGGGCTTTCTGCGGGCCTATGTGGAAGGCACCGACGACCCCTCCGCCGAACTCGACGACCAGGACAAGCCGCTGCCCCGGTTGGCCAAGGCCGATGCCCTGCGTTCCGACCGCATCGAGGCCCTTTCCCACACCACCAAGCCTCCGGCACGCTATACCGAAGCCAGCCTGGTCAAAAAACTGGAAAGCGAAGGAGTGGGCCGCCCATCCACCTATGCCTCCATCATCGAAACCATCCAGTACAAGTATGTCCACAAGGAAGGCAACCAATTGGTGCCCAACTTCCTGGCATTCGCGGTAACCCAGTTGCTCGAAAAGCATTTTCCCGATCTGGTCGATATCCAGTTCACGGCGGCCATGGAAGCCGATCTGGATGAGATCGCCCACGGCAAATTGGAGCGGTTGGCCTACCTCACGAAATACTATCTCGGCGAGAAGGGCTTGCAGACCCAGGTGGAAAGGCAGGATTCGGCCATCCAGCCGGGCGAAGCCAAACGGGTGAATCTGCCCATCGACGGGTTGGAAGGGGTCGAGATCCTGATCGGCAAATTCGGGGCGTACGCCAAGTTCGAAACCGGCGGCGAGGTGAAGAACGTCAGCCTGCCCGAGACCTGGGCCCCGGCCGACCTCACCCTCAGGAAGTTGGAATCGTTGCTCGACCAGGCCGAAAACGGTCCCCAATCGATCGGAAAGGACCCCGCGACCGGTCTGGATGTCTTCATTCTGAGCGGCAAGTTCGGGCCGTACGTGCAGCTGGGAACCGACGAGACGGCCGGCGGCAAACCCAAGCGCGCATCGCTGCTCAAGGGTATGGATGCGGCCACGCTGAGCCTGGAGACCGCCCTGTCGTTGCTCACACTACCCCGTTCCCTGGGCAAACACCCCGTAACCGGCAAGGAGGTGAAGGCCAGCCAGGGCAAATTCGGTCCTTATGTGGTGCATGACGGGGAGTTCCGGTCCGTGAAACCGCCCGACGACGTGCTAACCATTTCCCTCGAGCGGGCGGTGGAGCTGTTGGCACAACCCAAACCGGGCAAAGGGAGCGCCAAAGCGAAGGGTGCGGCACCGGCCGGAAAAGAGATGGGCGTACATCCGGCAACCGGGTTGCCCATCCATCTGTTGGACGGCAAATACGGGCCATACATCAAATACGGCAAGAAAAACATCAGCCTGAAAAAGGGATCCGACCCCGCCGCGTTGACCCTCTCCGAAGCCCTGGCCTATATTGAAGCCAAGGCCGACTGAGGGTGACCGATTCCATGCAGAAGCGAAACGATGCCATTTTCCGCTATCCCCCCAATCTCCATCAACTGGACCTGGCGACCTTGGTCACGTTGTATCGGAACCGGGGCGAACCGGTGCGTGCCAACCCGGGCGAATGGTTCGGGTGCGCCTGGACCCACCGGTTGGTGAAAGAAGCCAAGCACTGGTTCGGGTTGAACTACAGCCAACCGGCCTGGGACGAATTGCTCACCAAGAATTGCCAGGGGTATCCGCTTACCGAGGTGGAGATGCACGTGTTGGGTATGGCCACCGGCATGGGCGACCATCCCATGGAGCGGGCCTACATCGAGCAGCAGTGCGGCGCCCATTCCCAGTTGGCCTTTCTGGTGGTGAACGATCTGAAATCGTTCGGTTTTCTGGCCGAAGACGAAACCTCGCGCCTGCGCATCACCACGGCCGGCGACCTGGCGCTACAGGGGGTCGCCCGGCGGCTGTATGAGAAGAAGTTCATGCCGGAGATGTTGCCCATGTTCCGGGAGAAACCGGCCGCATCGGAAAAGCCCGATTCGCAGATCGACCTGTTCTGATCAGAACGCGATCGATACATCCAGGCTGGTCATGCGGCCCAGGTCGTACACATCCACATTGTGGAAATCGAACCGGAGCGGCCGCACCGAGGTGTCGGTGGTAAGCACCGGCGACCGGTACCAGGTGTTGCGGCGGTCGAACAGGTTGTACACGCTCCAGGCCACGGAGTACCGGCGCCGGCCCATGCGGGCCGTGTAGCGCAGGCCCGTATCCACCCGGAAGGTGGGGCTCAACCGCCCGGGTTCGGTCGGATCGGTATCCTGCACGGTGTTCGGAGCGCCGCTGGCCCATTCCGCCGCGGCCGAAACCTCCCAGCCTTCCCCGGGCCGTACCGTGCCATTGGCCACGAGCCGATGCCGGCGGTCCCATTCAGCCGGGAAATACCGACCCTCGTTGAGCAAGGGATTCCGATACTCGGCACGGGCCCAGGTATGCGACATCAGCCATTCGAACCGGGCCGAACCGCCCGATACCTGGGTTTCCCAACCGCGGCTGTCCAATGCGTTGCTTGCGAACCAGGGCGCGTCCAACGTGTTCGGTTGGCGCCGTGCCGTGGCCGGGTTCACCTCGTGCAGCCGTACGTTTTCGGCGCGTTTGTCATATACGTCCGTCCGGATCCGGAACCGCTCGGTAGGGATCCAACTCATGCCCAGGGTCCAGTGATCGGCGTGGCTGGGGGGTTGGCCGCCATCCGATGCGATCCAGGCCTCGGCACTGGTTTGCGATTTGAGCGAAACCCCGTGCAGGAACTGATGGTTGCGGCTGTACCCGGCATGCACCTGGAGCGGAAACCCGGGTAGCAGGTCGGCCCGGATGCGCGGCGATGGGTACCACTTTCCGGTGGCGCTGAAATGGTGTACCCGCAAGCCCAGGTCGGTATCGACCCATGCGGTGCCCTCCCAATCGGATTGGATGAACAGATCGGTGAGCCAGGGGTTGTGGTCTACCAGATAGTCGGGTCGGCTGACGCTGCGTTCCTGGTAGCGGATGTCGTAGCGGGTGGTGGTGAGCCCCACGGTGAGCAGCATCCGCCCCGTTCCATACCACTCGTACCGGGTGCCGAACCGCCAGTCGTGCAGCCGGTTGGATTGCAGGAAGGGTTGGGTGCTGGCCACATACCGGTCTTGGGCGGGGATGTACCGGAAATAGAGGTAATCGTCTTTGGAGAACCGGGAGGTGTAGCCAGACCACCCCAATTGCGTTTTCCAATACCCCGAGGCGGCCGGTCGGGCGAATTGCAGGTTCAGTGCCTGACCCGCCCACCGGTTCCTGGTGGCCACGCGGTCGGCGCGCAACAGGCGGTCGGCCTCCAGATCGGTGCGGTCGGCGCCGGAATATCCCGAAACCACCCAGGATGCGCCGTTGGGCAGTTCCCAAAGGAGTTTGATGTGGGCATCGTGAAACACGGCGTCGGCCCGGTCGGGGACGATGGTTTCGGCCGAAAAATCCGTCAGGTTCGGATCCAGCGACGAACGGGGACGGTCCACATTCAGGCCCCATCGCAACAGGGTCTGGTTGCCGAACCAATCCACCTGGTTCATATAGGAATGCCGCCCACCGATTAGGTAACTGCCGGTGCCGCCGCCCAAAGGGCCTTCCAGAATGCCGCGCACGGCGCTGTTGCTAACGCCGACACGCCCGGCGGTCTGCCGTTGGTTGCCGGTGCGGGTATGGTAGCTGAGGGTTCCACCGGGTGGACCGGCCACGGTGGCGGGTGCTATGCCGGCGTGGAACCCCATCACCTGCAAGGCATCCGGGTTGAATGGGTCGAACAGGCCGAACAGATGATGATGGGTGTAGATGGGAATACCGTCCAGCAGCACATGCATGCCGTCGGGTTTGCTGCCGCGGACCGACAAGCCGGCCGACGCCGCCCCGCCGGATGCCACCGCCGCCGAGGTCCGCAGGGCCCGGAGGGCGCCCGGCTCGGAGAATCCGGTAATGCCGGAGCGCATGAGCAGCCGGGCGCCGGTGGAATCGGAGCCGCTCCACGCGGCCCGTTGCACGATGACCGGTTCGCCGGCGAACGGTTCCGGCACCAGCCGGACCGCGGTACCGGCCGCCCCATCGGTGGCCGAGAGCCGCACGGTGGCCGGCCGGTACCCCGCGAAGCGCACCACCACCTCGGCGGCGGGCACGGCGAACCGGCCGTCGGGGTCGGTCACGACCCCCCGCCATACGCCCTGTTCGGGCCACATCACGGTGGCGTAGGGCAAGCGGGCACCGGTTTCCGCATCGAGCACCACGCCCCGGTATGGGGTCTGTCTCCGCACCAGGGGCCTCGTTCCGCCGGCATACAACACCACCTGCCGCGCCGCTTCATCCACCCGCATGCCGATGCCCGCCTCAGCCAATACCGCCGTCAGGTCCCCGATCCATGCTTCCGGGGTGGTCTGCAGCGTCACCCGGGTTCCGGCTACCAACGCATCCCGGTACAAGAACCGGTAGTCGGTCTGCGATTCGATGGCCGCGATGAGGTCGGCGACCAACACCCGGTTCCAGGTCCAACCCGGGGCTTGCCAAAGCGCCAGAAGCAACAGGCCGGTCCGGAGCATGCCTCAGGGGTCCGGATCCAACCGGTAGCGGTTGTCGCCCAAGGGATGGAACAGGCCGCCCGTGGTGAGGGCGATGGTTTCCAAGGTGCGGTCCCGGTCGGCCAGGATCACCCGCCCGGTGTAGGTGTCGTCCAACAGGCTGTCGGGTACCGACAATTCGATACCGTAATGCTGTTCCAGTTCGGCCAACCACTCACGCATGGGGGTTCCGTCCAATACCAGCTCCTCGCGCATCCAGGCTGTCACCCGTTCCTGGGGGGCGGTTTCCACCCGGATCGGAGCCGTGTCGCCGTCCGTTTCGGCCTGGAACCCGGGCTCGAGCACCACATCGGCGGTGGCGTTGGAGAAGCCGACCAACCCTTCGGCCAGGTACACCCGCGTACGGCCCTTCCAGTTGCGCACGGAGAACCGGGTGCCCAACACCCGGATGGTGCCGGCGTCGGTGACGACCTCGAAGGTGCGCCCCGTCCGCTCCACATCGAACCAGGCTTCCCCGCTGATCCGGTACCGCTCCACCCCTTCCGGCGCATCCATGGCATCAAGGACTGAGTTGGGCCGGAGCGTGACCACAGCACCCGTGCCGGTATCGAACCGGACCTGCTGCGACTTGGCCACGGCCACGGGATGGTCGGTGGTGGCGAACATGAGGGTCATGAGCCACAGCCCGCCCATGAGCACGACGAAGGCCGCCGCATACCTAAGCCATAGGAACCGGTGCCCGACGGCCGCCCCGGATGGCCGGGTTTCCGCTTCGATCCGGTTCCACAGGGCTTCCGCATCGAACCCCGAAACCACCGGCCCGGTCTCCGCCCGGTATCGGGCCAGGAGGTCGTCGATGCGGTGGTCGGAGTTCATGCGGCTGAAGGTAGGAAATCAGCGTTGGATGGTGCCGCGCGCCAGGTCGATGCGGACCACCTGCCGCACACCCATGATGCGCAGCAGGGCACGGCCGTCGCCGGTCAGGTCGATGCTGCCCGAGAGGGTCTTGGTTTCGGCTGCGCCGTCCCCGCCCGTACGCACCATTTCGATTTCATATTGAATGGTTCCGGATACCATGCCCTCGAGGGTTTCGGCATTCCGGTAGCCTTTGTCCAAGGTCACATCCGTGAAATCCATATGCAGACGGTAGGACCGCGAGAAGGAGGTGTCCGGCGCGTTGATGCTCATGCTGCCGGTGTGGGTCTGCGTACCCGTCAGATGGATGAGGGTGGATGCGGGCTCGAGTCCGGTGAGGGTCCATTCGCTTTCGCGCAGGAACTCGGCGTTCCGTACAGGTCCCGTATGGGTGCCTTCGCGCCGACCCACGAACTCGATGGTGGCTACGGTGTCGCGCCGGGGGAACTGCAGGAACGTGCCGCCTGGCGAGGTGAACCGGTATTCCAGGCGCACATCAAGGGTTTTGCTGAACCCGACCCGCTGATGCGACCGCTGGAACAGGTAGGTATGCGTGCCGGAGGTCGAATCGTAGGTATAAGACCGGTTGTGGTCGTCTCCACGCCATACCGGAGGTTGGCCCGGACCTTCCATGACGGAAGCACCCGCTTTGGCGGCGCCGCCGGCGTAGAGGGTGCCCTGCATGTCGTACAGGTCCGTCATGGTGCCGTCGTGCTGGTCGGACAGGGCTTCGGCCACGGCCATCTGAACGGCTTGTACGTCCTGTTCGGACAGACTGGTGGTACGGTCGGCGTCCTGGCAAGCGGCCAGAACACCGAAGCTGAGGAGAAGAGCGGATATGCGTTTCATAGGAGTTGAATTTCGGGTACTTGTGATGGGTTTCCCATACCAACCATACCCGGAACTCCTGCCCATCCCCTAAGCGGCGTCTCCGGTTTTTTCCAGATAGTCGCGCAACAGGTCTTTTCCACCCCCGGTGGCCACCCTCGCCCCCAGTTTCATGAGGATCCGGTACATGCCCACGTGCAGGCGTGTCACGTAGATGAAGTGCCTGGAACCCCTCGGTTCGGTGAAACGGGTGGCTTCCCGGGCGTATTTGGCCACATCGCGGTCGAACCCTTCCCGCCCGAAATCGAAGATTTCGGTGCGGTAGGGCGAGAGAAACAGGTCGCCGAAGGCGGCACAGAAGGCCAGGAACTCGGCCTCGGTCTGCTGGTCCTCCCCGGTGGGATCCACCATTTCCAGGGCCGAATAGATTTCTTTCAGACGTTCGGGGTTGTCCATATGCACATCGAACAACCGGATGTAGTTGTTGAAGAAATCCGGCGGCGACTTCTTGATGCACCCGAAATCCACGATGCCCAGGCGGCCGTCGGGCAGGAACAGGAAGTTGCCGGGATGCGCATCGGCATACACGGTATGGTCGTGGTCGATCTGGTCGTGGAAGAAGTCCCAGAAATGCTGCCCGTACCGGTCTTTTTCTTCCTGGGACGGATTCCGCTTCAGGAAGGCATCCATATGCACCCCGTCCAGATAGGTCATGGTGAGTACTTTTCCGGTGGAAAGCTCGGGTATGCGTTTCGGAGTGGCGTATTTGTCTCCGTTGAAGCGGGCATGGTAGGCGTCGAGCTGGCGGCCTTCGTTCAGATAGTCGGTTTCCTCCAGCAGCTTTTCGCGCACTTCCTCGAAGTAATTGTCGGCCTTGGCTTTGGACATGAACCGTTCGGCGAAGAGCCGGGCGATGCCCAGATCCGACTCGATGGTGTCGCGCACATGCGGGTACTGGATCTTGACGGCCACTTCGGTTCCGTCTTTCAGGGTGGCCCGATGCACCTGCCCGATGCTGGCCGCGGCTTTGGCGTCCGGCTCGAAACGGGCGAACAGCTGTTCGGGCTCGGCTCCCAATTCCTGCTTGAGGATGCGCCGCACCAACGACCGGTTCAACGGAGGTACCTGGTATTGCGCCTGGGCCATCACATCCACCACTTCCTCGGGCAGTATGGCGTTGTCCAGGCTGAGTGTCTGCGCCAGTTTGAGCGCGGTCCCCCTCAGCCGGGAGAATTCCTTGAAGACCTGGGTGGCGTTGTCGCGGTGCAAGCGGCTTTTGGCCTCGGCATCTTCGCGCCCCGTGATGACCTGCTTGAGATGGTGGGCGGCGTACCGGGCCCCTACCCGGATGCCCGTTTTCGCGATGATGCCCCCGCGTTGCAATTTGGAGGATGGGAGGTCGTCGCTCATCGGCGTAGGAATTGATAGATGAATTTGAGGAGGTCGACGGCGCGGTCGGCCACACCCGAATAGGCCGCTTCCTGAAACAGGGCGGTGGTTTTGTCGACCCAGGCCAGGGTCTGCCCCGAGCCGTCCGATTCGTCTTCCAACCAGAAGGCGACCAACCGAAGCATGGCGTGCCCCATCAGGTCGAAGACGAAATCTGGCATGAACGGGCGGTTGATGTCCGGTATGCGGGTGTCCGATCCCGCCGTTTTCCGGAAGAAGGCGGCACTCCCCGAAGCGAAGGCATGGGTGCCCGAGGTCTCGATAACATACCGACGGTAGGTTTTCTCGACGAACTCCCGCTGGGAGTCGAGCAGGTCCAGGGCGGTGTACACGTACTGGGCGTACCGCTCGGCCAGGGTGAAGGTGCCGAATTCGGGGATGAGCTCCAGCCGCCGCCCGATGCGCTCGGGCAGGGCGGTGTAAAACCACCGCAAAGCGGCGGTTTTTGTGGAGAACAGAAGTTTGAGGTCGGCTTCGGCCTCGCCGGTGGCATCGGCCCAAGCCGCCCAGGTGAAGGTCTGGGGGTCGAGCCCGTACAGGCTGGCGGCTTGCTCGGCCGCACGTTCGCGGCGTTCGAAAAGGTCTGGTTCCATAGGTATGCGGGTAACGTCGGGCCGGCCGGATATCGTTCGTAAGTTCGTCGCTTATGAAACAGCCCGAATATGGCCGCGACGCCCTGTTTTTGGCCTTGGCCGGCGTCTTCCTCACGGCGCTCGTGATGGGCAACATCATAGGCACCACCAAGTTCGTCACGATTTTCGAAACCGACCTGCCCGATTGGATGCTCGGTTTCGTGCCCCAACTGGTGCGCGACGGGAAACACTACGTGATGAGCGTACCCGCCGGGGTGCTGGCCTACCCCTTCACCTTTCTGGCCACCGACCTGATCAGCGAGCTCTATGGCCGCAAACGGGCGCAATTGGTGGTTTGGGTCGGCTTCTGGATGAATCTCTTCATGCTTCTCATCATGAGTTTCGCCGCCTGGCTGCCCGATACCTATGGGGTGAGCGGCGGCACCCCCCTGTTCGAAGGCGTGTTCAGGTTCATGATCGGCAATACCCTCGCTTCCATGTTCGCCTACCTGATCGCCCAATCGGTGGACGTGAAACTCTTCCATTTCTGGAAGAACCTCACCAAGGGCAAACACCTGTGGCTGCGCAACAACGGATCCACCATGATCAGCCAATTGGTCGATTCCACCACCATCCTGACCATCCTCTACCTGGCCGGCAACCTGGGTGATGCGGTTACGGGGGTGGGAGCATTGACCATCCTCATCATCAATTCCTATTTGTTCAAGTTCATCGTGGCCGCGCTGGACACACCGCTGTTCTATGCGGGGGCCAAATGGCTCGGCAAATACAACGAAGACCCCGAATACGCCCAGTATCATGAGTCATAGTCCCAGCCAGGCGTTCTGGCGCGAAGTCCTCGACCAGGTCGCCCCCATGATCCTGGTGTTCCGCATCGCCGAGAACGATACCGCCCATCTGATGTATGCGAACGACCCGGTGCGCACCTGGCTGGGATATGCCCCGCCCGATTTCGTGGCGCGCGCCGAACAGGCCGGCCCCCTGGCCACGGCCCTGACTGCCATGGTGGACGACATGGCCCGCAAAAGCCATGGTCCGGCCGAAGGGCATGGCGGATCGGTACGCCTTCCCGATGCCACCGGCCGCGAGGTGGACTTCCACTACCGTTTCCGCCTGTACCAATCGGCCTCGGCGCGGGCCTGGGTCATGGCGGTAACGCTGGAGCCGGGCGGCCGAGGGGCGGAACCGGCCCCTGCCGCCGATTTCCTGGTGGCGAGTCCGTTCCTGACCACCCTGCAGACGCGCCTGGTCACCTTGGCATCGGCGGGCATACCCGTGTGGTTCCAGGGAGTGCCGGGTACCGGCCGCCGTACCCTGGCCGAGCGCTACGCCCGCATGTGCGGAGGCAAGCGCTGGGTGGCCGACGCCCGCAAGGTTGCGGCGAAAGAATGGGCCGGCATGAAGGATGAGGTGGTTGCCGTGGTATCGGACGCGGCACCCGACGAGATATTGAAAACGCGCAAATGGGATGCGGCGGCGTTTCACGCCCGGGGGTTTCAGGTGGTGCCGGTGCCGGGGTTGCGCATGCGCCCCGAAGACGCCGCCGCGTATGCCTACCGGTTGGCGGAGGCCGTGGGCGCCGATGGGAGTGCCGTGGCGGCGGGGCTGGCGCCGGTCGATACCTATCCGGCTTTGCGTAGCGCGGTGTTCCGGAAACTGGCGGGCGACCCGGCCGAGACCTTCGCCGTTCGGCCGTACGAAGCCGTGGTTGCCGAATATCTGGAACGTGTGATGGGGGCTACGGAAGGCCGGATCTATGGCAAAGACGGTGCTGCGGCATTGCTGAAGCTGAAACCGACCACCCTGCAGAGCAAATTGAAGCGGTTGGGAGTGCGATAAATCGTTTGCCTGGGATAATCGGAAAGTCGTACCTTTGGTTTCTGTCGCCGATTCGGGGCGGGAGATTTGTTCACAAATCTTCCACATTCGAGTTGACAACAGGGCTCCGAAAGTGATAAGTTTGGAGTCTTCCCTGGGAAACCGGGGGGAAGTTCTTTGAGGTGCTGAAACGACGAGGAAATCGCATAGCGAGCTCTTTGGAGATTCCGAGAGAAAAAAAATGAGGGAGTCGGAGGTCAAGGC
>JANJTJ010000042.1 GCA_024711145.1 Balneolales bacterium | reverse complement strand
TTCCAGCGGCAATTGATGCTCCAGATGGATGGCGTCGGTTATGCTGTACGCATGCATGAGACGAGGGGTCTTGTACTCGGTTGTCAGGAATGAATGGGTAGATGTACCCATCCGAAGCCCGTTGGTTCCCGATGCACACTTCCCGACCCATCCCCCCCATTCCCGTGGTATTTTGAAGGATGTCTATGAAAGCCGTTATTCTGGCCGGTGGTCTGGGTACCCGTTTGAGCGAGGAGACGTCCACTCGGCCCAAACCCATGGTCGAAATCGGTGGCAAACCGATGCTCTGGCATATCATGAAGCTCTATTCCCACCACGGTATCCACGATTTCGTGGTCTGCTGCGGGTACAAGGGCTATGTGATCAAGGAATATTTCGCCAATTATTTCCTCCATACCTCCGATATCACGTTCGACATGCGCTCCAATACCATGCATGTCCACGAAAAACGGGCCGAACCCTGGAAGGTGACTCTGGTGGATACCGGCGACGAAACCATGACGGGTGGCCGCATCCGGCGCGTGGCCCAGCATATCGATTCGGATGAGGCCTTCTGCCTGACCTATGGCGACGGTGTGGGCGATGTGGATATCACCGAGCTGATCCGCTTCCATAGGGAACACGGCAAACTGGCCACGCTCACCGCCACCATGCCCCCGGGCCGCTTCGGGGCCCTCGACATCCGCGACCGGCAGGTGGCCCGGTTCACGGAAAAACCCAAAGGCGACGGCGCCCTCATCAATGGCGGCTTTTTCGTGCTCTCGCCGGCCGTGCTCCGCTACATTGCCGGCGACCAGACTTCCTGGGAGAAGGAACCCCTTTCCGACCTGGCCCGCGACGGCCAACTCATGGCCTACGAACACCCCGGCTTCTGGCAACCCATGGATACCCTGCGCGACAAACTCCTGCTCGAGGACCTCTGGGCCGCCGGCAAGGCCCCCTGGAAGGTGTGGCCCTGATGCGCGCCCCGGTGAACCCCGATTTCTGGAAGGACAAACGCGTGCTGCTGACCGGCCACACCGGTTTCAAGGGCAGCTGGCTGGCCATCTGGTTGCAATCCATGGGCGCACGGGTACACGGCTTCGCGTTGGCGCCACCCACCTCGCCCGCGCTCTACCAGGTGGCCCGCGTGGAGGAGGGCATGGTCAGCCATATCGGCGACATCCGCTCCTACGACGCCCTGCTCGCCGCCATGGCCGATTGCCGCCCCGACCTCATCATCCACATGGCGGCACAACCCCTGGTGCGGCACGGGTACGCGGCACCGGTCGATACCTTCGCCACCAATGTGATGGGAACGGTCCATCTGCTCGAAGCCGCCCGGCACGTGGGTTCGGCCAAGGCCATCCTGAATGTGACGACCGACAAATGCTACGAGAACCGGGAATGGCTTTGGGGATATCGGGAAGAGGAGCCCCTGGGCGGGTACGACCCCTACAGCAGCAGCAAGGCCTGTTCCGAATTGGTGACCGCCGCCTACCGCCGCTCGTTCCTGCACGAAGCCGGTATCGCCGTGGCTACGGCCCGCGCCGGCAACGTGATCGGCGGGGGCGACTGGGCTTCCGATCGCCTGGTCCCCGACGTGCTGCGCGCCCTCGAACGGAACGAGTCCGTCCTGGTCCGCAACCCCGACGCCTTGCGCCCCTGGCAACACGTGCTCGAACCCCTCACGGGCTATCTCATGTTGGCCGAAGGCCTGTACTCGGACGGAGCCGCCTTCGCCGAAGCCTGGAATTTCGGCCCGGCCGATGAGGACACCCGGCCCGTGCGTCGGATCGTGCACCGCCTCACGGAGGTGTGGGGTGGAGGAACCGGTTGGCACCACGACGGCGCCGACCACCCGCACGAGGCCGCCCATCTCAAACTGGACAGTTCCAAGGCCCGCACCCGGCTCGGCTGGGCACCCGCCTGGAACCTGGATACCGCCCTGGCCCATACGGTGCGTTGGCACCGGGCCTGGCTGGACGGAGCCGACATGCGCTCGGTCTGCCTGCAACAGATCCAAGCCCACACCCAAGCCTTCCATGCGCCCCACGAACGGCCCGGCTGAGGCGGAACCCCAAGCCATCGCCCTCACCGGGGCTACCGGATTCATCGGTTCGGCGCTCGCCAAGGCTTTGCTCGCCGAAGGGTACCGGGTGTTCGCCCTCCATCGCCGGTCCGTACCGCCGGCTGCCGCGCCCGAAGACCGCCTCACCTGGGTCCATGTGGACCAGGCCGCGGACCTCTTCGCCTCCCGGCCCATCGCCGCCGTGCTCCACCTGGCTACCGCCTACGGCTACCGGGAACCGCTCTCCGAGGTGGTGCAGGCCAATATCCTGCTCCCCCTGCGCCTGCTCGAACTCGCCCAGGCCCACGCCTGCCCCTTGTTCGTCCATACCGATACCTTCTCCGGCAAACCCGAATTCGCCTGTACTTACCGGGCCGCCTACGTGCGCTCCAAACGGGATTTCGTGGCCTGGGCCAGCTCTTGCATCACCGACCACCCCGCCACCCGGTTCGTCAATGCCCGCCTGGAACATGTGTACGGCCCCGGCGACGCCCCGCACAAGTTCGTGCCCTTCCTGCTCGACCGGCTCCGGCAGGAGGGACCCATCGCCCTCACCGCCGGCGACCAGATCCGCGATTTCATCCATCTCACCGATGTGGTGCGCGCCTACATCCACCTGCTCCGCCATCACACCCACCTGCCCGCCGACCAGACGGAAGTCATGATCGGCACCGGCCAAGGCATCCCCCTGCGCCGGTTCGTGGAAACCCTACACCGGTTGAGCGGGTCCGCCGCCGTGCTCGATTTCGGCGCATTGCCCCATCGCCCCGCCGAAATCATGCGCTCCGTGGCCGATCCCCGGGGCTGGGCCGCACTACGGTGGCAACCGACCTATGACCTGAAGACCGGCCTGCTCGACCTCCTCTCCGCCCGATCATGATCGATATCCTCATTCCCACCTACAACCGGGCCGAACACGTCCGCGCCAACCTCGAACATCTGGAACGCATGGCCACCACCGAACAGGTGGCCGACCGGTTCCGCATCCTCATCTCCGACAATGCCTCCCAGGACGGCACGGCCCAGGTGGTGCGCACCTTCCAGGAAGGGTCCCGCCTCCGGATCGAACTCCATGTGCAGGAAACCAACATCGGCCTGGAGGCCAACACCCTGTTCCTGATCGGCCAGGCCACGGCCGAATTCATCATGTTCCTGGGCGACGACGACCTGCTGCCCGAAGGCTACCTCTCCTATGTGGTGCGGAATATGGGCGCCCAGGGCTACGGGGCCATCATCCCCGGCTGCATCGGTGTGCTGCCGGACGGCACCATCCTGCAAACCCGCCCCGACCGCCGCCGCCGGTCCCGCAAAGCCGGGCTCCTCGGCCTGTTCGATTACCTGCACTACGGCCATCAGCTCAGCGGACTCACCATCTACCGCGAGGGCCTGTACCAAGCCTACCTCGCCTACCCCGAATACCGGAACATCTACCTGTTCATCTTCCTGCTGGGGTATGCCATGCAACGGCACCCCTCCATCTACAACCCCGATTTCCAGGTGCGGGTGGCCCATGGCAACCCGAAAGACTGGAGCTACGACGCCTCCAACCTGCTGGTGGACCTGCACTACAACTACCACCTGCTCTACCCCCGCAACCCCCTGCTGCGGGTACTGCTGTTCTCCCGGCTCATCATGGCCCAGTCCTGGCGCATCGGCAGCAACCTGGCCGCCTGCCGCCGTTCCTTCCGCCACCTCATGGCCACACCCACCCTCGAAACCCCGGTCAAAGCCGCCCTCCCCCTGCTTACCGCCATCGTCATCCTCAAATTCTCCATCCGCAAACTCATCCCATAGTCCCATAGTCCCACAGTCCCACAGTCCCACAGTCCCATAGTCCCATAGTCCCAAAGTCCCAAAGACCGTATTATCTTTGCGCGTCAAGAGAGAGACCAAAGGCATTCATGACCGATCAGGAGACGCCCGTGTGGAGGGCGTTCTATGTGAAACCCCGTCACGAGCGGAAGGCGAAGGACCGCCTCGAAGCCGCCGGACTCACCGTGTTCTGCCCCCTGATCAAAACCAAGGTGCGCTGGAGCGACCGCTGGAAGAAGGTCCAGAAACCCGCCCTGCCCGGCTACCTCTTCGCCCAGGTGGACGAACCCGGCCGACGCACCGCCCTGCAAGACCCCTCCGTGCTCAATTGTGTCTTCTGGAACAAAAAGGCCGTTTCGATATCGGATGAGGAGATCCTTGCCATCCGCATCCTGCTCGACCAAGCCGAAGACCTTGCCATAGAACCCTTGCACACGCCCAAACCCGGCGACACCGTCCACCTCGCCCGCGGACCCTTCGCCGGACACGACCTCATCGTCCTCGACGCCAACCGCACCCACGCCCGCCTCGAACTGCCGGCCTTGGGCTGCGTTTTGACTGTAAAGCTGAATCAACTCGAAGTGCGAAGTGCGAAGTACGAGGTGCCCGGATAGTCCTTCCTCGCACCTCGCACCTCGCACCCCGCACGTACCGCCGCTTTCGTATAGTATATTTACTCACTTCCGCCGTCGCCCGCATGGGACCGACGTCGGCGAAGCCATGGAAAACGGCTGACGGCCAACAGCTAACAGCCAACGGAAATACTGGCACCTCGCACCTCGCACTTCGCACCTCTTGCTTGATACCCTGATCTCATCGAAGACGCGCCTCCACCTCCTGTACCGGTTCTTCCTGAACCCGGAGGCCAAGGGCTATCTGCGCGGGCTGGAACGCGAGCTGGGCGAGAACTCGAACGCCCTGCGCCTGGAGCTCAACCGTTTCGAAGACGCCGGCCTGCTCCGCGCCGAGTGGGAAGGCCCCCGCAAATGGTTCGCCGTCAACCGCGACTACCCGCTCTTCGCCGAACTGCACACCATCGCCCTCAAACGGTTCGGCATAGACCAGGTGGTGGAAAAAGTGCTCAGCAAGATCGGTCCGGTGGAAGCCGTGTACCTCACCGGTTCGCTCGCCGCCGGCCGCCCCTCCGACACCATCGAGGTGCTCATCGTGGCCGAAGACCTCAACCGGGCCGAACTCGACCGACTGGCCTCCAAAGCCGAAACCCTCATCGGCCGCCGCATCGCCTGCACCTGCACCGAACCCGGCCCCGACCTGCGCATCCCCGAACCCTCCCTCTTACTCCTATAACGTTCGTTGTTCGTTGCCGGTGGTTTGTGGTGAAGACCCGCCAACCGACAACCAACCACCAACCACCACCATATGACCGAACAGAACGGCCGCTACCGAGGCGAATACCCCAGCGATATGGTGGCGCAACAGACGCCGGGCGCGGAGTCCGACAGCGACGAGATCGACCTGAAGCAGATTCTCGGGCTGCTCTTCCACCACAAGTGGCTGGTGGCCGCGGTAACCTCGGTCACCACGCTCCTGGCCGTGGTGTATGCCCTCACCGCCCTGCCCATCTACCAGAGCGACGGCGCCATCCTCATCACCCAGGCCGGCAACCGCTACTCCATGGCCGGGAGCGACCTGTCCAACCTGCTGGTCTCCAATTTCGGGGTGGGCATGGGCTCCACCATCGAGAACGAACTGCAGGTGCTGCAAAGCCGCCAGTTCGCCTTCGAACTGGCCAAACGCATCCACGAGGAACGCTACCAGACCGACGGCCGCATGTACCCGCTGCTCTGGCGCGAATTCCCGAAGGATTCGTCCATCATCGCATTAGACACGGTTTTCCTACGGGTCGCGGAAAATCTGAAATTCATCCGGACCGACCGCCTGAGCGACCTGGTACGCATCACCTTCGAGAGCCCCAGCCCCGAGGAGGCCCAACGCCTGGTGAACATGGCCATCGCCGCCTACACCGACGTCTCCACCAGCATCAACCGGGCCCAGGCCACCAACGCCATCCAATTCCTGACCACGGAGAAGGACAAGGTGGAGGCCCAGGTGATCGACGCCGAGGAACGCATGCGCGATTTCATGAACCGGGAACAACTGGTGCAGCTCGACCGCCAGACCGAGGAGCTGATCTCCCAGATGTCGAAACTGGAGGCCGAACGCCGCGCCGTGGACGTGCGCATGACGGCCGTGCGCAGCGGTATCGCCAGCTATTCGGCCGAACTGGAACGCATCCGCCCCGGCCTCAGCTCCCAGATCACCACGGGCCTGGCCCCCATGCTCACCCGCCTGCAGTACCGCCTGGCCGAACTGGAAACGGAACGGGTGCTGCTCTTCTCGAAGAACCCCGGCCTGACCGAATCGTCGCGCGAACCCCAACTGGTGCAACTGGACACCCAGATCGCCGGGGTGAAACGGGAGATGGCCGACCTCACCGCCGAGTTCCTGCAGGGCAACGAGGTGGACTACGGCTACCTCACCAGCACCGACGGGGGCGCCGCCGTACGGGCCAACGAGTTCCGCCTGCAGCTCATCCAGCTCGAGATCGAGGAGAAACAGTTGGAAGCCCAGGCCCGGGTGATGGACCAACGCCTGGCCGAGTTCCAACGGTTCTTCGACGACCTGCCCGACAACATGATCCAACTGGCCCAGCTCAAACGGGAGATGCAGATCAACGAAGCCCTCTTCCTCATCATCTCCCAGCAGGGCGCCGAGATGCAGCTCTGGGAACAGACCCAGAGCGGCCTGGCACGGGTGGTGGACTACGGCTACGTACCCATCAAGCCGGTGAAGCCCAAAAAAAGGGTGGTCGTGCTCATCGGGATGCTCCTGGGCCTGGTCGGCGGCATCGGCTATGTGTTCGTCCGGGAGTTCCTCATCGTGGAGATCAACTCCATCGAAAAACTGCGCAAGAAGGGGTATCCGCTCCTGGCCGTGATCCCCGACATGGAACGGCATATCAAGGAGAATTTCGACGGACAAAGCTCCATCAAGGTGCGCGGCACCCAGGTGGACACCGGACTGGTGATGGTGCTGGACTCCATCTCGCCCATCGCCGAGAGTTTCCGGCGGCTCCAGGCCAACGTGATCTATAGCCAGCCCGACAACACCTTCCGCTCCCTCATCATCACCAGTTCGAACAAGAGCGAGGGCAAAACCACACTGAGCACCAACCTGGCCGTGGCATTGGCCGAGAGCGGGCGGCGCGTGTGCATCATCGACTGCGACTTCCGCCGGCCCCGGGTCCACAGCGTGTTCGGGATCAACCCCCAACCCGGTGTCATCGAGGTGCTCTTCGAAGGGCGCGACTGGAAAGACGTGGTGCAGACCACCATGATCCACAACGTGCAGGTGCTCACCACCGGCAAGCGTCCGCCCAACCCGGCCGAGATCATCCGGTCGCACAAGCTGGCCACCCTCATCGAAGAG
>JANJTJ010000128.1 GCA_024711145.1 Balneolales bacterium | reverse complement strand
TAGGCGCGCCGCTCGCCGGTTATGGGACTCACGTCCATGGTCATGCAGGAGCCCAATAGCAGGGCGGCCGCTCCGGAGAGCAGGGTGGAACGTAGGGGGTTCATCTTTGGGTACCGTATAGGGTGTTGAAGGCGGATTCGTAGGGGTCGCCGGAGGCCCACCGGATGCGGTCCGGTGCGTCGGCGATCAATCGCGATGCGTGCACATAAAGCGACACGTACCGATGCAGGTACTCGAAATCGAAATGTTCGTCGGCCTGGTCGGCCGGCTGATGATAGTATTTCATGAGGGTCTCGTCGAATGCGGTGAACCCGGCCGAATAGGTGGGCGCCGGTATGCCCGCCCGCGCGAAATTCACATTGTCGCTGCGGTTGAACAGCCCCTGGTCGGGCGTGGGATCGTCCCACACGCGCATGCCGAAGGCTTGGGCGGCCGCTTTGTAGTGGGCCGAAGCCGTGGTGCGCTCCAGACCTACCACGGTGACCGCATCGGTCACGTTGTAGCCCGCTCCGTCGATGTTGGACACGTACACGATGGACGACAAGGGCACGATGGGGTTTTCCACGAAATGCCGGCTACCCCTCAATCCGATCTCTTCGGCGGAAACGGGTAGGATGATGAGCGAGCGGCGGGTGGGTTGCCGGCTGAAGGCCTCGGCGGCATGCAACAGGGCCACCACGCCCATGGCGTTGTCCCGGGCACCGTTGTAGATGCTGTCGGTGGGGGAGGCCTCGGTGCGGCGCACGCCCACATGGTCGTAGTGCGCCATGAGCACCACATACTCATGCTTAAGCACGGGATCGGTGCCTTCGATGATGCCTACCACGTTCTGCGTCCGGTACACCAGGGTGTCGGTGGTGCCCCGTACCGGCCGTATGACCTCGAAGGGCTGGTAATAGGTGCCGGTCTGCGGATTCGGTTTGAGGCCGAAGCGCTCGAAATGCCGGGCGATGTACGCGGCCGAACTGTCCAGGCCGGGCGATCCCGTCATGCGCCCCAACAGTTCGTCGCTGGCCAGGTACCGGATCTGACCGGCGCTCACCGCCGGATCGAAAGAGAATTCGGGTGGGGGCGACGCCAGCAGGCCTACCGCCAGGAGCAGATGGATCATGGATGCGTTTTGAACAAGGGTGGTTGTTGAAGATGATGGGTGGTGGCGTCCTGATAGGCCTGGGCGACCCGAAGCATGTCGGCCTCACCGAACCAGGGTCCGATGAAGGTTATGCTGGTGGGCGCTCCGCGCGAGTTGAATCCGTTGGGTACTACAACGGCCGGATTCCCCGTCAGATTGGTCCATAACAATTGTCCGCCGGCGAAGGTGGGTGTTACCACCACATCGAATCCGCGGAACAGGTCATGGGTGGTTTCGATCAGTCGGGTGCGCACCCGGTTGGCCTGGATGTAATCCACCGCGCTGATGAACCGGGCCGCACGGAACACGTTGGGCCAGGCATTGCGGATCTGCCGCACCAGCAGGTCGTCCCGGCCGCTCAGGGTGAGCTCTTCGAATGCGGCGGCCGCCTCGGCCGATAGGATGAGCGACAACGGCGCCAGGTCGAATTCGGGAAATGCGAAGGGGCGTAGGTCGGCACCCAACTCCCGCAGCTGTGCCAGCACGGCGGCATCGCGTTCGCGGTTGGGATAATCGGCTTCGAACCAGGTTTTCGTGTACCCGATGCGGATGCCGCTCAAGGGTTTGCGGGCATCGAAATTGAAGGCGGCGTCCACCACGCCGGCATCGTACCCGTCGGGTCCGCGCATCATGTCGAACACCAGGGCGCAATCCTGCACGAACCGGCAGATGGGGCCCAACTTGTCCATGCTCCAGCTCAAGGCCATGGCGCCGTGCCGACTCACCCGTCCGAAGGTGGGCCTCAACCCCGTAACTCCGGTGCGTGTGCTGGGCGAGATGATGCTGCCGTGCGTTTCCGAGCCGATGGCGAAGGGCAGCAACCCCGCCGATACGACCGCCGCACTGCCGGCCGACGACCCGCTGCTGCCTTGGTCCAGGTTCCAGGGGTTGCGGGTCATGCCGCCGAACCAGACATCGCCCCAGGCCAGTTCGCCCAACGAGAGTTTGGCCACGAGGATTGCTCCCGCCGCTTCCAGATTGCGGATCACGGTGGCGGTTTCGCCGATCACCTGGTCCCGGTAGGCTACCGATCCCCAGGTGGTGGGCGCATGCGGATAGGCTAGCAAGTCTTTGGCGCCATACGGAATGCCGTGCAAGGGCCCCCGGTACCGCCCCGAGGCGATCTCGCGGTCGGCCTGGCGTGCGGCCTGCATGGCTTGCCCCTCCAACAAGGTGACCACCGCCGACACCTGAGGATCGTGGCGCTTGATGCGCCCGATCACCATGCTTACCAATTCCACGCTGCTCACTTGCCGGGTACGGACCAATTCGGCCCATTCGGTGACCGGCCGGAATGCGAGCTGCTCCAGGTTGTCGGGGCGGGTTACCACACCGGGATTCGCCCACTGGATGGGCCGTTGCACCAAATCGGGTATGAAGCCGGCCGGCCAGGCATGCAGCTGCAGGGCCGGCACCACGTGGTTGGGAAGCCGCTGTTCGCGCATCCGCACGGCCAGGTCGCGCTGTTCGGCCACATCGGCACGCATCGAATCGCGCTCGGCTTGGTCGAACTCCAGCCCCAGTACCCGTTCGGCAGCCGCCAATTCCGAAGTTTTCAGACCGGTTTCGGCCGGTTTGCAGGAAACGGCCGCCAACCCGGCCGCCATCAGATAGGGTAGGACACGCATGGTGGAAAAATGGTTGAAAAGTCGCGTTGGATGCACGGAAGATAGCCTCGTATCATCCATGCAACGACACACGAGTGATGGTTCCGCCCCGGCGGATGAAAAGGGAACCCCGTGCGAAACGGGGGCTGTACCCGCAACTGTGAGTCCGATACCAACCGGCCGATTTCCGTGCCACTGCCTCCGCTCCTTGGAGGTGGGAAGGCCTTCGACCGGCGGACAAGCCAGGAGACCTGCCATCGTACCGCTCGGTTGCCGCCCACCTTTCGGGATCAAAAGGCTGGCGAAATGCTCTCCTATTATCTGTTCATAGCTTTTTTATCGATCACGGCGCCGCCCGACACCCTCCGGCTGCCCGAAACCGTGGTCACCGCGCCTCGCCACCATTGGCCCGATTCGGTGCGCGCGTTCCGCATGACGGTACACCGGCCCGGCGCGCTGGCGGCCGCCTCACGGTCGGTAGGCGATGTGTTGGAGACGGAATCGGGGTTGATCCTGCGGGCTTACGGCCCCGGCCAACTCCAGACCGCCGGATTCCGCGGTTTCGGCGCCCATCAGACCCGGGTGGAGTGGGAAGGCATGGACCTGAACCATGGCATGGTGGGCCTTACCGACCTCTCGCTCTACCCGGCCTTTCTGATGGGGCGCTTGGAAACCGCCGCCGGATCCGATGCGGCCGTGGGCGGCACCATCCGCCTGATGGCACCCACGGGCGCCCGGCCCGAAGCCGTATTCTCGGCCGGCTCGTTCGCTGAGCGGACGGCCGGCCTGCGCTCGGGCTGGCGGGCGGGTGCCTGGAACGGCACCGTGGCGGCTGTGGCCGCCCGTAGCGGCGGCGGCTTCCCCTATCGCGATGTGTACCGTTTTCCGGTGGCCACCCGCCGCCGGGTGAACGCCGACAGCCGGTCGGTCGCCGCCGCCTTCACCGCCGCCGGAGCCGTCGGCCGCCTGGGTATGCGCCATGCGGTCTTGCTCACCCGGGCCGACGCCGGCATCCCGGGTCCCATCTCCGGCGGCGACTCCCGCGCCCGTCAGGCCGACGCCACCTACCGCTGGCTCATGGAACTCACCGGCGGGGCTTGGAGCCTGCGGCCGTCCTGGGCCCACCACGACCTGACCTACGAAGACCCCGACATCGGCCTGGTGAGCGGGTCGCAGGTGACGAGGTGGGCCGTGGAGGGCACGAGGGCCGCGGAGTGGGGGCGCTTGTCGGCCGGTCTGGACCGCACCTCCGTTTCGGCTACGGAATATGAGCGGGATGTGCCCGGCCGCAGCCATGCCCATATCCGGCTCGATGCCCGATACCCGATCGCCCGATTCCAGCACCTCACGGGTTCCCTTCAAACCGATTTCGATTCCGACTGGGGTGCCTATTGGTCGGGCGCACTCGGATGGAACCGGACCCGTGCGGCCCAGACCTGGCGCCTGCAACTGGCCCGTGGCGTGGGATTGCCCACCTTCAACGATTTGTACTGGCCTGACCTGGGCCGTGCGGACCTGGTGCCCGAAACCGTACACAAGGCCGAAGCCGGGTGGGAGGGAAGGCGTTGGGGCTGGGACCTGGGCGCCACCCTGCATGCCGCCGACATCCGCAACGGCATCCGCTGGATGCCATCGGCCGCCGACCCGCGTTTCCGCCCGCGCAACGTGCAAGCCATGCGCACCGCCGGCGCCGACGCCCAGGTGAAAACCGATTACACGATGGGTCGGGCGGTTGTCGGCCTCGAATCGGGGCTTTCCTGGCTGCATACGCGGTATCTGAGGGCCCGCTTTCCCGGCGACGCCGCCGTGGGCAAGGCCGTGGCCTATGCGCCGGAGCTGCAATGGCACGTCCGCACGCAAGCGGGTTGGCTCGGGCACGGCATAGGCCTCACCGCCCGGTACATCGGCACCCGTGCCGTAGCCGAAGACGGCAGTTCCGATCTGCCGGCCGTGCTCCTGTGGGACCTGCATCTCACCCTGGCCGGCCACCTCCGCTGGGAGGTACGCAATGCCGGAAACGCCCGTTATGAACGCATCAGCGGGTATCCCATGCCCGGCATCCATCATCAAATCACCCTGCACCTACACCTACCCTGACCATCATGAACGCACGTTTCCCGCTTCATCTCCTCATTCCCATCCTCCTGTCGGCCGCCTGCGGCGGCGCTACCGGTTCACGCTCGGGCATAGGTCCCGGCTCGGTGCTGGTGGTCAACCAAGGCCAGTTCCAACAAGGCAACGCCACCATCAGCCTGTTGGATCCGGAAACCGGAGAGGTGACTTTGGACGTGTTCCAGAGCGCCAACGGGCGCCCGCTGGGCGATGTGGCCCAGAGCGTTACCCCCTTCAACGGCCGCTTGTATGTGGTGGTGAACAACAGCCACAAGGTGGAAGTGCTGAACGGAAGCACCTTCGTGTCGGAAGGGGTGATCGCCATACCCGACAACGCCGGTCCGCGGCATATCGCCTTCAGCGGAGCCAAAGCCTATGTGAGCGCTTTGTACAGCGATGCGGTCTATGTGGTCAATCCGGCCACGAACGCCGTGCTCGACACCATCCGTGTGGGCTCGGGCAGCGAAGGCCTGGCAACCGCCGGCGGGTACCTGTATGTGGCCAACAACCTGTTGCCCGGCTTCGAAACCGACAACCGGATAACGGTGGTTCGTACCGACCAGGACCGGGTGGTGGAGCGTTGGGTGACCGGAGTGGGCCCGGTGCAGGTGCAGGTGGTCGGTGCGCATCTGGTGGTGAGCTGCTCGGGCACCTGGGGCGGCGGCAACGGGGAGATCGTCATGCATCGGCTCACCGATGGGGCCATCGTGCGGCGCATTCCCATACCCGGCTTCGTGGGCCGGTTCGTACTGAACGACTCCGGCTCGGGTGGGTGGGTGCTGGCCGACGGCGTACGCTATTTCGACCTGCCCACCGGTGCCACCCAGGCCGTGAACAACCGGTCGTTTTCGGCCATCGGACGCTATGGTGAGGAACTGTGGTTGGGCCATCCCATGGATTACGTGCAACGGGGTTGGGTGCTCCGCGCGGGCACCGACGGCGTGGTGGCCGACAGTTTCCGGGTGGGCGTGGCACCGGGTGAAATCCTGTTTTCCCGCAACTGATTCATGTATGTAAAAATGGATGGGAATAGGATATCCGTAATGAGGATAACCGTTATCCACACCCGGTCGGATAGCAGTACGAAACCGCCATGATATCAGGCAAAATCCGGGCCTGTGGATAACGTTACTGCCGCATCGGAACGGGCGTCAGGTTCCATGCAAATGCAATAGAAACAATAGGAAGGGCGTAAGCGCCAGCGGGGTTGCGCCTGTCCACCTCTTATCCACATCCGTTAAGGACGACGTATTGCGGAACGTTTGACCTGACATCCGAAAAACCGTGTGGAAAAGTTGTTCATAAAAACCCCGCAAACCGCCTTGCTTCCCGCCCCTTTTCTGGGGTTCTTTGCAATCGATTTACAAACCAAAGGCCTCTCCCGACATGAAGTTCACTCGCCACTACACCGACGACCGGCAATCCACGCCCTACGACCGCATTCCCTTCGAAGCCCGCAAATCCGAGATCAAGAACCCGGACGGCTCCAAGGTGTTTTCGATGGACAACGTGCAGGTGCCCTCGGCTTGGTCCCAGGTAGCCACCGACATCATCGCCCAGAAATACTTCCGGAAAGCCGGCGTGCCGGTGGCCTTGAAGACGGTTGCCGAGAAGGGGGTGCCGAAATGGTTGCAACGGCGTGAGGCCGACGAGGCCGTCCTGGCCGAGCTGCCGGCCTCCGAACGGTTCCGCGGCGAGAACGACGCCCGCGAGGTGTTCCATCGCCTGGCCGGTTGCTGGACGTATTGGGGCTGGAAGAACAGCTATTTCGATACCGAGGCCGACGCCAAGTCCTTCTACGACGAGCTCTGCTACATGCTGGCCATGCAGATGGTGGCGCCCAACTCGCCCCAATGGTTCAACACGGGGTTGCACTGGGCCTACGGCATCAATGGGCCGGCCCAGGGCCACTACTACGTGGATGCGAAAACCGGCGAACTCCGCAAATCAGAAGACGCCTACACGCATCCGCAGCCGCATGCCTGCTTCATCCAATCGGTGGATGACGACCTGGTGAACGAAGGCGGCATCATGGACCTCTGGGTGCGCGAAGCCCGCCTGTTCAAATACGGTTCCGGCACGGGAACCAACTTCTCGGCCCTGCGCGGAGAAAACGAAAAACTGAGCGGAGGCGGCCGTTCCTCCGGCCTCATGAGCTTCCTGAAGATCGGCGACCGGGCGGCCGGTGCCATCAAATCGGGCGGAACCACACGTCGGGCGGCCAAGATGGTCACGCTGGACCTGGATCACCCCGATATCGAAGCCTACATCAACTGGAAGGTGACCGAGGAGCAGAAAGTGGCCGCCTTGGTGTCCGGCTCCAAAAAGGCCGAGAAACACCTGAACCGGATCATGGAGCTGTGCCATACGCCCGTGGAGATCGAAGGGCGCCTGTACAACAGCAGCGTGAGCCGCGACCCCAAGAAACACAAGGCCCTGGCCCGCGCCATCCGCGACGCCAAGAACGATTTCGTACCGCTCAATTACATCGAGCGGGTGATGCAGTTGGCCGCCCAGGGGTACGACGGCATCGAATTCGAAACCTACGATACCGACTGGAACTCCGAGGCCTACGCCACGGTGAGCGGCCAGAATTCCAACAACTCCGTGCGGGTACCCAACGCCTTCATGCAGGCCGTCAAGGAAGACGGAGACTGGAACCTCTACGGCCGCATCGAGTTGCGGAACGCCGGCAAGGAAGGCCGGGCGCCCAAGCCCATGAAGACGCTGAAGGCCACCGACCTGTGGGACCAGATCGCCTTCGCCGCCTGGGCCAGCGCCGACCCGGGCACCCAGTACCACGACACGATCAACGAGTGGCATACCTGTCCGGCCGACGGCCCCATCAAGGCCAGCAATCCGTGCAGCGAGTACATGTTCCTGGACAATACGGCCTGCAACCTGGCCTCCATGAACCTGATCAAGTACTACGACGAGACCACCGGCCGCTTCGATGTGGAGGGGTACCGGTACACCACCCGGTTGTGGACCGTGGTGCTGGAGATTTCGGTGCTTATGGCGCAGTTCCCCAGCAAGGAGATCGCCGAGCTGAGTTACGAGTTCCGTACCCTGGGCTTGGGCTACGCCAACATCGGCACCTTGCTGATGGTGCAGGGCATTCCCTATGACAGTCCGGCGGCCATGGCCATCACGGGCGCGCTCACGGGCATCATGCACATGCACAGTTATGCCACCAGCGCCGAGATGGCGGCCGAACTGGGGCCTTTCCCCGGGTTCGCACGCAACCGCGAGCACATGTTGCGGGTGATCCGCAACCACCGCCGCGCCGCCTACGCCGTGCCCGAGGCCGAATACGAAGGCCTCACCATCAAACCGATGGGGATCGACGCGAACCTGTGTCCCGACTACCTGCTGGCCGCCGCCCGCCAGGACGCCGACCGCGCCCTGGAAATGGGGGAGAAGCACGGCTACCGGAACGCGCAAGTCACCGTCATCGCGCCTACCGGTACCATCGGTCTGGTCATGGATTGCGACACCACCGGCATCGAACCCGATTTCGCCCTGGTCAAATTCAAGAAACTGGCCGGCGGCGGGTATTTCAAGATCATCAACCAAAGCGTACCGGCCGCCCTGCGCCGCCTGGGCTACGACGAGGCGCAGATCGACGCCATCATCAAATACGCCAAAGGTCATGGAACCCTGGCGGGGAGTCCGGCCATCTCGCACGAGAGCCTGCGCATGTTGGGCTTCACGGATGAGAAGATCGAGGCCATCGAAGCGGCCTTGCCCGGTGCCTTCGAGGTCAAGTTCGCCTTCAACCAGTTCACCCTGGGTGAGGAGTTCTGCCGGAACGTGCTGGGTCTTACCGATGAGCAACTGGCCGATTGGAGCTTCGACCTGCTGAAGCACCTGGGCTACACCCGTCGCGAGATCGAGGAAGCCAACGACTACGTGTGCGGCACCATGACGGTGGAAGGCGCGCCCCATCTCAAGGACGAGCATCTGCCGGTGTTCGATTGCGCCAACAAATGCGGCAAGAAGGGGACCCGGTACATCTCGGCCATGGGCCACATCAACATGATGGCCGCCGCCCAGCCCTTCATCTCGGGGGCCATATCCAAAACCATCAACCTCCCCAACGAGGCCACGGTGGAGGACATCAAGCAGGCGTACATGGCTTCCTGGGAGCTCATGCTCAAGGCCAACGCCCTGTACCGCGACGGCTCCAAACTCAGCCAGCCCCTCAACACGCTCAGCAGCGTGATCGATGAGTTGGAAGACGAGTTGGATGCGGAAGAGGCCGTGCCCACGCCGGAAGTGCGCCAGGCGCAGGACGCCATCGTGAAGACGGCCGAGCGCATCATCCACAAGTATGTGGCCGAGCGCAAACGCCTGCCCAACCGGCGCGGGGGATATACCCAGAAAGCCAAGATCGGCGGGCAGAGCGTGTACCTGCGTACCGGCGAATACGACAACCGGCAACTGGGCGAGATCTTCATCGACATGCACCGGGAAGGTGCCGCCTTCCGCAGCCTGATGAACTGTTTCGCCATCTCCATCTCCCTGGGGTTGCAGCACGGGGTGCCCCTGGAGGAATTCGTGGACGCCTTCGTTTTCACCAAATTCGAGCCCAGCGGCATGGTGAGCGGAAACCCGCAGATCAAGATGACCACCTCGGTGATCGATTACATCTTCCGGGAATTGGCCGTCACCTATCTGGGTCGGCACGACCTGGCCCATGTGAGTCCGGAAGAGATCCTGCAACGCACCCTGCAACCCACCGAGGCCGAGGAAGACATGGGCACGCCGGCATCCCTGCCGCCGTTGTCCATCGAAACCAACCCGGTGTTCGCCGCCACGGCGGCCGCCACCCATGCCGCATCCGCCAAAGGCGCCGCCTTGTCGAAATTCGACCAGGCCCGCCAAATGGGCTACACAGGCGACGCCTGCTCGGATTGTGGCAGCATGACCATGGTGCGTAACGGCACCTGCCTCAAATGCAACACATGCGGAGCAACCAGTGGTTGTTCATGACCTATGAGGTTACCTTCCTTACAACTGATCCTCAACAGAACGGGTAGTGTCGCAAGGCACTACCCGTTCGCGTTTCTGGCCGCTTGGACGGCCGCCTTCGCCGCGGTCTGGTCCATCGAAATCGACGCCGGCTGGTTCGGCACGCCGCACCGGCTGCTGCTCAGCGGGTTGCTGGGCATACCGTGGACCATGGCCGCCGAAACCTGGGGTCGGTTCCGGTTCGGGGCCGGCAACCCCGCCCGGTTCTATCCCGGTGCGGTGGTATCGGTTTTGGTGGTGCTGGCCTGCTGGACCATGGACCCCATCCAGACCCAGTTCCACCGCTGGGCGTTGTGGTTGGTGGCCGGTCTACTGGCGGCGGCCTGGTTGCCGGTCAACTTCCTGAAAGACGACCGCCGGTTTTGGCGCTACAACGAGGCCCTGTTCACCCACCTGTTGCTGACCGCCTTGTACAGCGGAGCGCTGTTCCTGGGCCTGGTGGCGGCATTGGCCTCCATGAGCGCCCTGTTCGACATCCCCATCAAGGACATCCGCTATGCCCAGCTCTGGGTGGTCTTGGCCACCGGGTTCGCCACCACCTTCTTCCTGGGGGGTGTTCCGGCTCGCGACGACTTGGAGAAGACCAGCGATTACCCCTTGGCCATCAAGGTGTTCGCCCGTTACATCCTGCTTCCGGTGGTCATCCTGTATTCGGTCATCCTCTATGCCTACATGGGCAAGATCCTTCTCGAGTGGGATCTGCCACGCGGGTGGGTGTCCTGGTTGGTGATCGGGTATTCCATTGCCGGCATCCTGAGTTTCCTGCTGGCCCATCCGCTGCTGGACGATCCCGAAGAACGGTGGGTGGGAACCGTGGGCAAACGCCTGTTCCAGGCGCTCATTCCGCTCACCGTACTCATGTTGGTGGCCATATGGGTTCGCATAGACGCCTACGGCATCACCGAAAACCGATACCTGGTATTGGCCACGGCGGTCTGGCTGATGGTGGTCATCGCCGGCATGATCCGCTACCGGAACCGGAACATCCGGCTCATACCGGGCAGTCTGATGGTGGTCGCACTGGCCATATCGGTAGGCCCCTGGGGCTTGGCCTCGGTGTCGGAACGGTCCCAATCGGCCCGATGGGAGGCCTCCATGGCCGAATTGGGCCTCACGCCGCCCTTGCAGGCGGGTGCCCTGGCCGACCTGGACGACCCGCTCCGGTATCATCTCGAGGATGTGTCGCGCTATCTGGTGACCACCCATGGCCAAGCCACGCTGCGCTCTTGGATGGGCGACTCGTTGGCCGCCGCCGTGGCGGTGCATCCGCCCGAGCGCAGCTACCGGGTGCTGGAGACCCTGCAACGGCATTGGGGATTGGACCGCCCCGGCATGAACCGGCTCAATCATGTCATCGGGCTGAACCCGGCCGCGCCGGCGGGGATACCCGTTGCCGGTTATGCCACCCTACGGACCCTGTCGCTGAATCGCACCGATCCGGACCACGCGTTTCCGGAAGGGGAGGCCTGGTCCACCATCCGGTACGATTTCGAGGCCAACACCTTCCATGTGTCGGGGCCGGCCATCGAATTCGAGCTGGACATGACCGACTGGTTGAGGACCATCAAAGCCGGCGAACCGGCGGATGCGTACCGGTTGGCCTTCCCGGGCGGCGAGGTCCTGGTAGGAAGCGTGTTGTTCAGGGCCGGGGAGGATTCCACCGGGGTGGAATCCTGGGACCTGCACCTGCTTACGGGTACAGCGCCCGCCACCACTCGGGCTGATCCTTGAGTTCCATGTCGAACCAGGCCAGGATGGTCTGGCTCCAACGCACCCGTTTGCCATAAGCCAGGATGTGGTGGTTCTGGTCGGCCACTTCGACCAGTTCCACCCGCTTGCCGAGCAGCTTGAGGGCGGTGTAGAACTGCCAGCTTTCGCCCAAGGGCACGTTGGTGTCGGCCGCACCGTGCAACAGCAGCAGGGGAGTGGTCACCTTGTCGGCATGGAAGATGGGACTCTGGTCCACATAGATGTCGCGTCGGTTCCAAGGGAAACTCCCGGCGGTGGCACCGCTGGAGTAGGTATAGCCCCAATATCCTTCGCCCCAGTAACTGGTGATGTTGGATATGCCGGCGTGGGAGACCGCCGCACGGAAGAGGTCGGTGCGGGTGGTGAGCAGCATGGTCATGAACCCGCCGTAGCTGGCCCCGATGGCACCAACCCGGGCGGGATCGGCGGCCGGATGTGCGGCCAGGAACTTGCGGGTGCCCTCTATGATCTCGTCGGCTACGGTTATGCCCCAGTTGTTCACGTGGCGGGCCGAAAAGCCCTGGCCGTAGCCGATGGCCCCGCTCGGTTGCAGCACATACACGAAATACCCGTTGGCCGCCCATACTTCCTTGGGATACCGACCCCCGAAATCGCGCGTGACGGGCGTGGTGCCCCCATAATAGTACACGATGACCGGGTACTTCCGCGACGGATCGTAATTGCGCGGGTAATACACGTGCCCGTCGATCTCGGTACCGTCTGCGGTGGTGAAGGTCCAGGGTTGTATGTCGCCATAGCGTACATCGGCGAAGGTTTCGGGCGCCGCATCCAGGAACAACCGTACCCGCATGCGCTCGGTGTCGAACACGTACGCTTTGGGTGGCAGATTGACCCCGTTTCCGATGAAAGCCGCCATGCGGCCGTTCCGACTGATGGACAACCCGCCGGCCATGTCTGTGCCGGTGGATACCGGTTCGAACCGCTGCCTCCGCAGGTCATACCGGAAGATGCGCGTCTGGGCTTTGTCGGCAGCGGTGATCCATAGTTGGCCGTCGGGGGTCCAACGGAAATCCCCGGTGGAGGGATAGAACATGGATGTGATGGATTTCACGCTGCGGTCGCCCAATTCATAGAGGAACAGTTGGGTATCGTAGGAATTGGCGATGAGGGAATCGCCGGTGACGTCGCCTATGCCGCCGAACGCTTCGGGCGAGCCCGAAACGGCCAATCGGCGGCCGTCGGGCGAAATGCGTGCCGTACCCGCCCAGCGGTCGGTGAACAGACTGTCGCGGGTGCCGGTGGCGGGGTCCACCCACCAGAAGGTGGTGGTACCATATGGCCGCGCACTCAGGTCCTCGGTGTCGGTGCTCACCAGCAGGCGCCCGTCGCGGGGGTGCTCATCGTGCAGATTCACGGAGGCCGGGCCCCAGGTGAGGCGTTGGCGGGAGCCGTCCATCCAGATCCGTACCAGGTGCCGAACGGTGCCGGTTCCGGGTATGCGGTCGTCGGGCACTTGCAACCGGGTGAACCCGGTGGTGGAGGATGTGGGATTCTCACTGACGCTGGCATAGATGCTGGTACCGTCGGCCGCCCAACGGAACCCGCCCATGTCGCGGAGGCCTTCGGCAATGGCCCGCTGGTGACCCGTTTCCAGATCGACCATCCAGAGGGTCACAGCGCCGTCGTTGCGTTGGATGTAGGCGAATTTGCGGCCCTCGGGTGCCCACATGAGGCCGCCGACGGACATGCCGCCCCGATAGGTCTGTACCAGGCCCCCATCGCTCACCCGGCGTATTTCGACCCAACTTTCGCTGCGGTCGCTGGGCGGGAGGGTGCGCGACAGGGTTACCGCCGCCAGGCTGCCGTCGGCCGAGAGGTCGATGCCGGTGGTCGTGGGACCGTCCAACACCAGTTCCAAGGTCAACGGGCGGTCCGGTGTCACACTCACGGTGGGTTGCCCGTGCTGGCCGCTCACACGAGCCCGGAAACCGGCGTCGGCTCCGTCGCTGCGCAGTACCAGGATGCGCACGGTATGTTTGCCCGCAGGCAGAGCCAGGGTATGGGATTTGGTGGCGGTGTCGGCCTTGGCTTGGCTCAGTACGGTGGTGCTACCGATGCGGGCCTGATAGGCGGCGTTGAGCGATAGCGACAGGGTGATGTCGTCGTACCGGTCGGTTTCGATATGGAAGAAGATCCACGAGGCGCCGGGTTCCGGACGGCTGCCGGCCGATCGGGCCGCCACACGCAAGGAACGCCCCATCCACTGCACCTGACCCGTTTCGCGCGGATGGTGGGCGTCCAGGTCGTCGCCCGCCTCGCGCAGCCAATCGGCCCAGCCGTAGGTGGTCTGTAGCACGTTGGGTTGGTCGTGGCCCGCCGGCAGGCGTACGGGAACGGCATCGGTGGCCAGTATGCGGTCCACATTGACACCGGTTTGGGCCTGAAGCGCGGCAGGAGCCAGCGCCAGGAGGAGCAGGTAACGGAATTTCATAAAGATGGAATCAATCGAGAGAGGAGTCGTTCTCTTCCGAGATGCGACGGTACTGCAGGTATTCTTCCGGAGAGATGTCGGCGAAGAGGTAGAAGATGGGATTCACGGCCGATCCGTTCCGGATCACTTCATAATGCAGGTGGGGTGCTTCCACCAGGCCGCTGTCGCCCGAATAGCCGATCACCTCGCCTCGGGTAACCCGCCGACCGACCCGGATCTGGGGAGCGTAGCGGCTCAGGTGGGCATAGATGGTTTCGAAGCCGTGCCCGTGGTTGATGCGGATCATGCGGCCGTAGCTGCTGTTGAATTCGGCCTGGGTTACGATGCCGTCGCCGGTGGCATAGATATCGGTGCCGATGCTGGCCCGGAAATCTAGCCCTTCGTGCATGCGGCGGAAATTGAGCACCGGATGCATGCGCATGCCGAACCCGCTCACCACGTCGCTGCCGATGGGGCGGATGGCCGGAATGTGGCGCATTTTCTCCTGGTTGGCCTTGTAGTAGGCCTTCACTTCCTCGAAACTCTGCAGCTGCAGGTTGGCCCGCCGGTCCAGTCGGTCCAGGTTCTCGCGCATCCAACGGATCAGGTCGGCGGTTTCCTGTTGCAACACATCCAGGTCGGGATCGATGGGTGCTCCGCCTTGACCCCGCTGCAACTGGGCCTCGAAATCGCTGCGGTCCATACCCAGCACCTGCCGGTAGATCTCGTTGTCGGCTTCTTCCAGGCGGGAGATCTGCTCGTCCAACCCTTCGATGGCCGTTCGGTTGGCCCGCAGCTGCTCCAACAGGGCCCGGTTCTCTGCCTGCAGGGCGATTTCCGCCGGGGTTCCGGCGAACAGGCTCAGGAAAATGACCAACAACCCACCGATCACGATGCCGAACAACGACCACTGGGTGAAGGCATGCACCAGCTTCTCCAGGTTGGTGTACTGGATGTCCTTGAATTCGCAGGTTTCCGGGTCGTAATAGTAGAACTGACTCATCCGCTATTCGATGTCGCCTTCAAAATACTCAACCGCCCGGGCCGGACCCCGCCGGCGGGATGTGGTGGCGGTGTTGTCGGCTATGCGGGAGCGGATCTTGTCCTGGAAGGCCTGGGCCGCGTCGTAGCCGTAGTTGGAGAGCAAGTGGTTCATGGCGATCACCTCGGCGATCACGGTGATGTTCTTGCCCGGGGTGATGGGCAGATGCACGATGGGTACGTCCACATCCAGAATGCCCACGGTCTCCTTGTCCAGCCCGGTGCGGTTCACCACACGGCCTTCTTCCCACAGGTACAGCTCCATGACCACCTCCAGGCGTTTCTGGTAGCGCACGGCGCGGATGCCGAACATGGACATGACGTCCACGATGCCCAGGCCGCGTATCTCCATGAAATGCTGGTTGTTCTCGGTGGCGGCGGCCATGAGCACGTTGCCCTTCTTGGTGAGGATGACCACGTCGTCGCTGACCAACCGATGCCCGCGTTCCACCAGGTCGAGCGCCACCTCACTCTTGCCGATGCCCGATTTGCCCACGATGAGGATGCCGATGCCGTACACATCCACCATGGACCCGTGCAGCAGGATCTGTTCGGCGAACTGGTCTTCGAGGAAGTCCCGCAGTTGGAACATGAACTTGGTGGTCTCCACCGGGGTCCGCAGGATGGGTATGCCGAATTCGCCGGCCATGGCCAGCAGGTAATCGGGCAATTCGTTGCCGTGCGTGAGGAAGATGACCGGCACGGCGAACCGCAGGATGTGGCTGAAAGCCTGCTGTTGGGCGTCTTTGTCCAACCGGCGCAAGTATTCGCACTCGGTGTTGCCCAGGATCTGGATGCGCTGGAAGGTGTACAATTCCACGAAACCGGCCATGGCCAGGCCGGGCCGGTGCAGCTCGGCTTCGTGGATGTAGCGGTCGGCGCAGGCGGCCTCGTTCACACACGCTTCGATCCCGATCCGCAATTTCTTGCGCAGATGCGTGACCAGGAATCCGACGGAGATCTTCTCCTTTCGGGGAATGGGTGAGAGGGTGCCTATGGGCATGGATCAGGGCTTGACGTACTTCTTCTCTTTGTACTTGACCAATTGCCGGCTGAGGTTGTCCACCGCCTGATTGAGCGCCGTTTCGTAGGTGGCGGCCGTTTCGGTGGCGGTAAGGGTGGCGCCCCGCACCGTGAGGATCACTTCCACACCTTGGGATTTCACAGGGTCGGCGGTCGGCTCCAGCACGACGTCGGCATCCTGGATCTCGTCGTAGAAACGGGTCAGTTTGCGCATGCTGTCTTTTGCGTAGTCTTGGAGCCGTTCGCTGGCGCTGAAATGGCGTGCGGTGATGCGGATGTTCATGGGGTCTCCTTGGATTTGGATGGTCGTTCGGCCCTGGGATGGGCGTTCATGTAGGTTCGTTGCAAACGTTCCAAGCTGGTGTGGGTGTATACCTGGGTTGCCGCCAAACTGGCATGGCCCATGAGGTCTTGGATTACCCGGATGTCGGCGCCGCGGTCGAGCAGGTGGGTGGCGAAACTGTGCCGCAACACATGTGGGTGCCGTTTTCCGCCTTCCGCGACCGACAGAAGATACGAGGATGCCCAACGCTGCACCGCCCGAGGGTACAGGCGTCCTCCGTTCCTGGCCACGAACAACCCGGTATGGGGTACGGGCGGGCGTTCGGCCAACCAGGCTGTTACCGCTTGGGCCGCACTTTGGCCGAAGGGTACGATGCGCTCTTTACCACCCTTGCCGGTGACGCGCACCTGGCGGCGGGCCAGGTCCACATCGCCCACATCCAGGCCGGTCACTTCGCTTACCCGCAGGCCGGCACCGTAGAGCAGCTCGAACACGGCGCGCACCATGGGTGCGTCGGTGATGGCGTCCAACCCATCGGCCAATTTGGCGGCCGGCAAGGATTTGGGAAGCCGTTTTTCCAGTTTCGGGGTGGTCAGATGCCGGGCCGGATTATGCGTGATGAGGCCGCGGCGGTGGGCGAACCGCAGAAAGGAGCGCAATGCGGCCGTCTTGCGTGCGATGGTGCCCGGTTTGAGGCCTTTGCGTCCCATACCGGCCATCCAGGCACGCAGGATGCCCCGGTCCAGGCCGGAGGGGTCCAGGGTTTCCGGATCGCCACCCAACCGTTCGGCTACGAATCGGGCGAATTGATCCAGATCGGCCCGGTAGGCCTCCAAGGTGCGGGCCGAGGCGTTCCGTTCGAGCGTCAGATAGCGGATGAACCGTTCGGTGGCCTCCCTCATGAAGGAATATAACGTCCTTTCCAGGATACCGGCCGTCGTGTCAGATGGTCGCGCAGAACGGTGAAGGCCAAGCGTTGGAACCACAGCACCGATACCACATGCAAGGGGGCGTCGCGCAGGGGGAAGCCCATGAGGGCCGCGACCAACAGCCGCTGTGCCACCGGGGCTAGTAATAGCAAGGCCGCCGCGACCGGGTGCCAGGGCAGCAGCAGCCAGGGGCCGAACACGACGGTGGCGTGGATCAACCCCATGCCGATGAACAGGGGTACGTTGTAGCCGAAACCGGCCAGGAAATTCTTGCGGAAACCGTTCCACAGGTCTTCGTCGGAGCGGTACATGCGGCAGGCCACCGTACCGATGCCGTTAAATAGCCGGATGCGGCCGCCATCGGCACGCACGGCCCGGGCCAGTTCCACATCGTCCACCACGCGGTCCCGCACGGCGGCATGGCCGCCGATGCGGAAGTAGCGGTCGCGCCGGATGGCAAGGAATTGGCCGTTCGCCGCTGCGAAGAGGGGCCCGAGGCGGGCACGGAGGAAGCGGGGCATCCAGCGCGGCGGCCGGTGCGCGTACACGATGGGCAATAACGTGAGCAGGGCATGGTACACGGCCGGTATGACCCAGCGCTCGCGTCGGCTGCCCAACTGCTGCCAGGGCCACACGCTCACGAGGTCGGCACCGGTGCCGGCGAAAGCCGCCGCCGTGCGGCCGAGGGTGTCCGGCCCGACCCAGGTATCGGCATCGGCGAACAGGAGGATGTCGCCCGTAGCCTGCTCGGCCAGGCGCATGCAGGCCCGCGGCTTGCCGAGCCAGCCGGGCTCGGGGTCGGTGCCGTGCAACACCCGCAGCCTCGGGTGGGAGATTTCCGCCAGGATGGCACCGGTACGGTCGGTGCTGCCGTCGTCCAGCACCAGGATTTCGTAATCGGGATGGTCCTGGTCCAGGTAGGAGAGCACGCAGGCCGCTATGCCGGTTTCTTCGTTGCGGGCCGGTATGCACACGCTGATGCGGCCCGTTACCGGCCCGGAAACCCGGGGCAGGGGATGGAAATGGGCCAGATTGCGGAGCAGGATGGCGGAGGTGACCCCGTACCAGATTCCGATGAAAGCCGACAGATAGACCGGATAAAGCTCCATGGGGCGTGCGTATCTTGCAAAATATGCTATTCACGTCGGACGTCAGAGGCGATATCGCCGTCCCCAAGCCCCACCCCGGCAGTTACGAATGGTGGTATTTCGATGCGGGCGACGATAACGGTGCCTATCACATCGTGGTCATCTTTTACGAGGGGTGCCCCTTCTCTCTGCGCTATGTGCGGGCGGCGGAGAAACGTGCCGGCCAACCCGACTCCCTGGCCGAACACCATCCCGCCATCAGTATTTCGGTGTACAAACACGGCGAGCCGGTTTTCTACACCCTGGCGGCCTATAGTCCCTATGATGCGGAATTCAACCGGAACCGCATCTTCGTCCGTGTGGGCAAGAACACGCTCGAGGGCATTCCCGAAGACGACCGCATGGCCTATTCGCTGCGGTTGGAGGAAACCCTGCCCGACGGCACCCGGTTCAACGGCATTCTCCGGTTCACCGGTATGAAACCCACCGGCGACCTGTGGAAAGGCGCTTCCGATGTGTCCAAGAACGCCCCGCACGACTGGAATCTCACGCTTCCCGCAGCCAAAGTGAAAGGTGTGGTGAACGTGAGCCGCAAAGGGCGCCAGGAGAAACCCATCGTGTTCGAAGGCACCGGCTACCACGACCACAACATCGGTTCCGAATTCCTGAAGAACCGCTTTACGGATTGGTCCTGGGGGCGCGTGCATTTCAACGACGAGACCCTGGTCTGGTACGCCATGCGCACCAAGGAAGGGCTGCAGGAAGGGGCCTGGCTCATATCGGTGGACAACCGCCGCATCCTGGCCGAAGCCACCCGCATTGTGGCAGACGGCTCCGAATCGAACGGTTTCGGGTTGTCGGCACCGGCCGGGTTCACCCTCACGTTCCCCGACCGGGTGGTCACCATCCGCAACCGCCAACGCATCGATTCGGGTCCGTTCTATTTCCGCCATCTGGTGGAAGCCGTCTGTACCGATGCCGATGGGGAGCTGCAAGAGCGCACGTCGGGCATTTCCGAGTTCATCAAACCCGCGCGCATCCATTGGCGCATCTTCTGGCCCCTGGTGCGCATGCGGTTGCGTTATGCCGACAAACGCCCGCACTGGGTGCAGCGGTTCGCCCGGCTGTACCGCCTTACCTGGTGATCAGAACCGCCGGAACGGCCGGTCCGGGTCGGCACTGTCCCGGATCAACCCGCTCTTGAGGTCCTGGATCGCGGTCTGCACGGTCTGAACGGCCAGGGCCTTGGGCATGCCGCCATCCAACCGGAGACGTTCTCCCACACGGATGTACAGTTCGGGCTTGGGCCCGTTCCGGAAATGGGTATGGAAGGCCACCGGTACCACATCGGCCAAAGGTGCGTTCTCCGTGATGCGCAGAAATCCGGCTTCGATGCGGATGGGGTCGGTGGTGTCGGTCAGGCGCCCTTCCGGATACAGGAACAGGCAGGTATCGGGCTCGTTGAGCCAGTCGGCCGCCAGATCCAGCGAGGCCAGTGCCGAGCGGGCGTTGTCCCGATCGATGGAGAAGGCCCCGATCTTGCTGAAAAAGGGGTATCGCTCCATCTGCGGCCGTTCCATGACGGCCCGCAGGCGTTGTTTGAACCAGGACCGGCTGAGTACCAACGGGACCAGGGCATCCCACCAGAGGTGATGGTTGGCCAGATACAGGGTGCTGGTTCCGGGACGCGGGTGGTACCTTTGGTCCAACCAGACCGATGCGAAGGTGCGGCTCAGTTTCCACCGCGTGTAGGCATGGAAAAAACGGATATGCACCCAGGATTCGGACGCCGGTATGATGGAAGCGGACATGCGGGAAATTAGCGATTACGCCGACGCGCGCACCGAACCGGAGCACCCGTTGCTGGCCCGCATCGCCGAGGCCACCCGCACCGGGTTGCGCCATGCCGATATGCTGAGCGGACGGCAGGTAGCTGCGTTGCTCGGCATATTGGTGCGTTTCGGCGGGTGCCGCCGGGTTCTGGAGGTAGGCACCTTTACCGGTTACGCCACCCATGCCATGGCCATGGCTCTGCCGCCCGATGGGGAGGTCGTGACGTTGGAATCGAATGCCAAGTATCTGGCCATCGCCCGTCCCTTCCTGGCCGAAGCCCCCTGGGGCGCACGCATCCGGGTGGTGGAGGGCGACGCCCGCCTTACGCTTCCCTTGGTTCAGGGTCCGTTCGACCTGGCCTATGTGGATGCCGACAAGGCTTCCTATCCGGAATATCATGATCGGGTGATGGAGCGACTCCGGCCCGGCGGGCTGGTGATATACGATAATGTGCTTTGGAAGGGGGAGGTGCTCAACCCCATGGAGCGCAAGGCGCAAATTCTGGACGGCCTCAACCGCCTGCTGGCCGCCGACCCCCGCGTGGAGAACGTGCTGCTACCGGTTCGCGACGGAATCCACCTGGTTCGGAAGAAACATCCGTCGGAATAGGGCACCCCAGTCGTCGGCGGTCACATCCACCGGTGCCGTCACCTGGCGGAACGTGACCGGCACGGCGGTGGTATCGATGCGGAAAACGAAGACCGACCGGCTGAAATCGCCCCGCCAACCGAACAGCGATCCGAATCTCAAGTCATGGAAATCCAGGTGTCCGGCGGTGGTGTCGATATGGTAGTACCCTTTGGAGAACCACAGCAGCCGCCGCACGGCTTCGGTGTCGCGCCAGGGATCCAGCAGTTCGCCGTTCCGGGGTTGGAAGTACACTTCGGGTTCGTGGTTCCGGTCGAAAACGGACCAATAGGCATGATGGTAGCCCGAATCGGTTTCGGCGATACTCCGCCAATAGAAGGAATGGAAGGGGCCTGGGAAGGTCATCAGGCGTTCGGTGGAAACGCCGACCCGCTCGTAGGCCGACTCGAATACCGGTGTGGCCATGCATTTGAGCCCGATGACCAACAGGAGGTAGGCCCCGTTCAGATAGAACCCGAACCGCATGCGTCCCGAGCGGCGTGGGTCATCGCGCCTGAGTCGCATGGCCGCAATCAGGAAAGCGGCCAATGGAAGTGTGTAGAGCGGATCTATGATGAACAGCAGGTTGAGTTCGAACCCGTAGTCCGAGATCGGGTTGAGCAGCTGGGTGCCGTAACCGGTGAGGGTGTCCAACAGGGGATGGGTGAACAGTCCCCAGAAGAACAGCCGCATCCAATCCGGATAGGTCACTCCGTCGAACGGTTTGCCGAACCGGTGGGGCAACCAGGCCAGCAGGGGAGCGGCCAGGAACGGGAAGAAGACCGAATGGGAGAACCCGCGGTGGGCGGCCAGGTAGTCGCCGGCATCGAGCCACAGGCCGGTTACCACATCCAGATCGGGGATGGTGCCTGCCAAGGCTCCCCAGAGGGCGGCCCGGTTGCCCACCTTCCGGCCGAGCACGAGCTCGCCCACGGCCGCACCCAATACGATCTGGGTGAGGCTATCCAAGCTCGGTGAGAGCGCCTTCGACCAGGCGGACGGTTCGGTAGGGGTATTTGCGCACCAGGTCGTGGTTGTGGGTAACCATCAGCACGGCCATGCCGCGGTTGTTGATGGTGCGGAGCACGTCCATGATGGCGGCGGTGGCGTCGGGATCCAGGTTGCCGGTGGGTTCGTCGGCCAGCAGGATGCGCGGTTCGTTGGCCAAGGCCCGGGCAATGACCACCCGTTGCTGCTCGCCACCCGACAACTCGTTGGGCATGTGGTTGCGTTTGTTGCTCAAACCGACCAGGTTGAGCACTTCCATGACCCGCGTTTTGATCGATGCGCTGTTGTGCCCGGTCACCTCCAGGGCGAAGGCGATGTTGTCGTAGGCGGTGCGGTCGGGCAACAGTTGGAAATCCTGGAACACGATGCCCAGTTTCCGCCGCAGGAAGGGTACCTGCTTCTCCTTGAGGGTGTTCACGTGCAGGTCGTCCACGTACACGTCGCCCATTTGGGGCACCACATCGCGGTAGATGCTTTTCAGGAAGGAGCTTTTTCCGGCCCCGGTGGCACCGATCAGATAGCAGAATTCCCCGTTGTGCAGGGTGAAGGTGATGTCGTTGAGCACCAACCGGTTGTCGTACCGGACGCTCACGTTCCGGAATTCGATGACGGGGCGGGCGCTCATTGGAGCACCAGGGTGACGCGGTCGCTGTTCGCGGTGGCCGGTACCATGTCGAACCCGTCGTATTCGGCCAGGATGGCGAAACCGGCTTCCCGGGCGAACCCGCGCATTTCGGCCAGGGTGTACACCCGCTGCACGTGTACTTCCCGATGGCGCGAGAGCACCACTTCCTTATCGCTCAGTTTTTCCAAAGTGAACTCGTTGTAATGCAGTTTTTCGGCTTCGAGGAACCGGCTCACCCGCACGAAACGCCAGTTGTCGGGGGTCACGCCTTCATCGTTCATGTCTTCGGCGTTGCGTTGGGAGTTGTGCGGGGTGGTGAAATCCAGGATGAAGATGCCGGTTTCCGGAGTGAGGATGCTCCTGACCCGCTGCATCACCCGGGTCACGCTTTCGGGTGTGGTCAGGTAGTTGATGCCGTCGAACACCAGGAAGACGACATCATAGGGGCCATTGAGCCGGATGTCGGTGAAATCGACCTGTTCGAACGTGACTTTGGCCTGCTGGAAATCGGCTTTGTCGCGGGCCACCTGCAGCATCTCCGGGGAGATGTCGGTGGCGGTGATGTCGTACACATCCAACTCGTCCAACAGGAGGGATAGGGTGCCGGTGCCGCAACCGAGTTCGAGCACGGAGCGGGCTTCTTCGTTGTGTTCTACGATCAGGGCATCGATGAAATCGGCCCAATCCTCATAATCCACGTTCCGCATCACGTCGTCGTAAACCGGCGCCAGATGGGTGTAGATGGAGAGATTGTGCTTGTGCAGGCTCATGCGGGGTTGGAGATCGATTGACGGTTGTGGACGAGTTCCGCGCCCATGCGGAGCGCGGCGAGATAGGAGTGCGGGCGGGCCCGCCCCGTACCGGCCAGGTCGTAGGCGGTGCCGTGGTCGGGTGAGGTCCGGATGATGGGCAGCCCCATGGTCACGTTCACACCCTCGTCGAATGCGAGGGTTTTGAAGGGAATGAGGCCTTGGTCATGATATTGGGCGAGCACAGCATCGAAGGTACGATGCCGGCCCGAACCGAAGAAACCATCCGCCGGGAAGGGGCCTTCGACCCGATGACCCGCCGTGCGGAAGCGTTGGATGACCGGGTGGATGAGGGTGGTTTCCTCGGTACCCAGCACGCCGCCGTCGCCGGCATGCGGATTGAGCCCGAGTACCGCCACCCGCGGATGCGGTAGGCCGAAATCCTGCGCCAGGCTGCGGATGAGCAGGTCCAGGCTGCGGGTGAGGCTCGTTTCGGTGATGCGGGCCGCCACCTGGGAAATCGGGATGTGGATGGTGGTGAGCGCGACCCGGAGCGAGTCGGCCGCCAGCAGCATGCCCACTTCGGGCGCCCCGGTAAGTTGCTGCAGGTATTCGGTATGCCCGGGCACGGTGTAACCGGCCGCGGCTATGCCTTCTTTGGACAGGGGAGCGGTTACCAGGTAATCGGCCTGGCCCGCCTGCACGGTCGCCACCGCCGAACGGACCGAGGCCATGGCGGCTTCTCCGGCCTCGGCGGACCTGTGGCCGGGGCGGATGTGTTCGGGAAGGATCGCCACCGATTCATCGAATCGCCAATGTCCGGGCAGGTCCAGATCGAGCAGGGTGGCGTAATGGGCCAGCACGTGGCGCGGACCGGCGATGCAGGTGCCGGCCGGCAACACCGATGCGGAACGGAGGATGAGTTCCGGACCGATGCCGTTGATGTCGCCCAGGGTAAGGGCTGGAATCGCCTGCGTGTTCACTCTCTGACGAGCTCGAAATCCCCGAATCCGGATGTGGAGCGGAAAATATACCGGCGGTCGGGGTAGGTCCAAACCTCGATGGAACCGCCTTCGGGCGGGTAGCGGCGCTCGATGGACCGGGGTTCGCCGGCGCGGATGAACAGGCGCCCCATGGGACTTTCGTACCCGGGGCGGCTGGGCGAGCTGAACCGGTCCTGGGCGATGTCGACCCGTTGGTAGAACTCGGCCATCAGTTCGTTGAAGGCGGTCTCGGGCGACGGATCTCGGGCATCCCACCAGGCGCGGAATTTGCGTTCCTTTTCGGCCGGTGAGCCGGTTCTCATGGTCCGGAAATCGTCTTCTGGAATGATGAGCCGCATGAGGTCCACGGCGGTGTCCACGTTGAGGAGAGCCGAAGGCATGCCGGTCCACCAGGGTCGGATGGTACCGGTTGCGACCACCGAATCGCCGTCGGTGGCTTCGATGCGGTAGGTGCGGTCGCGCAGGCGTTCCTGCGGAATGCGGACGAGCCAGACGGCGCGGCCGTCGGCGGGTTGGCCGACCGCCAAGGCCACGCCTTCGGCGTCGCCCTGCCAGCCGGCCAACCCGCCGAGCCGGGGGGGGGGGGGGGGCCGCCCCCCCCGCCCGCCGGGGGGGGGGGGGGCGGGGCGGGCGGGGGGGGGCGCGCGCCCGCCCGCCGGGGCCCC
>JANJTJ010000080.1 GCA_024711145.1 Balneolales bacterium | reverse complement strand
CTACTTTTCGGGGCCGGCGCTCAGATCTACAAGGCCCCTTTTGCCGGTGATTCGGTGGACATTGCCGGTATCGTCCAACTGACCACCGAAGGCCGTAATTTCTTCCCGGCCTGGAGCCCCGATGGGCAGTGGATCGCGTATGACAGGTCGATAACCGACGAATCAGGTCCAGCAGGGGTTTGGGTAATGCGAACGAATGGAAGTGAAAAAACATCGGTTTTGGGAGGTGCATTTCCAGCATGGGATCCTTACGGGCAAAGTCTGATTGTTGTGATTGGGACAAGTGCGACAAGCGTGTGGACAAAATTCATCCAGTTTTATCCTTTTGACAATAAAACATCGGTAACACTGGATGCGGCTGTCGATAACGAAAATCTTTACCCCAAGTATTCCACTGATGGCTCAAAAATCGTGTTCCAATCCCAATTGCGGGTACCCAACGGCGGGGTGCAGGTTTTGGTTATGGACGCCTCCGGAAGGAATTTGAATCAACTCACCTCAGACGGAGGGTTTGAGCCCAATTGGGCTCCGGATAACAGGATATTCTATGTCCGCTATGATCCGCACCGCTATTCCGCGGACAATGGCACACTTTGGGTCATGGACCCCGACGGAAGCAGTAAACGCCAGTTGACGTTCAATCACGGACTATTGCTGGAAGATTGATACGAAGGGATAATATGCGATTCATCACTCTTACTTTATCATTTGTGGGGAGCCGCCAGTACCGGGTATTCATCTGCCAGCCCGATTTTCGGGATCGGGTATGTTGATGTGGTTTCCATGACAAACTCAACAGCGGTCTTGCGAACCTACGTGTATGAGATTTGGACGCAGTCGGGTCAATACTTGGGATTCTACCCAACCACACCTGCCAATGCCGTGATCGCGTATTCGGTACATGGTATCCCGGTTCCCCCACCCCCGCCCGCTCCTTCCCTCTCCATCAATGCCTCCGGGTTCAGTCCGGAATTGAGCTGGGGCCATGTGTCCGGTGCCACATCCTATAGGATCTACACCGGTACGGTGGTGGGTGCTCCTGGGACGGTGAATTGCAACTCGGTGCTTGGGTTTTCCCTGTTGGACACCACGACCGATACGACCTACACCGATCATTCGGTCATCATCGATCCGTACGAGTCCATTTTCGTCTGCTATCAGGTCACCGCCGTGAATTCGGATGGAGAATCGGGTCCGTCGAATCAGGTCGGCACGCATGCCATGGCACCGCTCAAGCAGCGGGTGGACACCCAAACTCCCGATGCCTTCGTCCTGTTCCAAAACCATCCGAATCCGTTCAATCCGGCCACCACGATCGCATTCGGTCTGCCGGAAGGGGCTCAAGTCCGATTGACGGTGTACACCATCACCGGTCAGGTGGTGGCGACGTTGCTGGCCGAACCGTTGCAAGCGGGTTTTCATGAAATCGACTGGCATGCGGATGGCTTGCCCTCCGGCATCTACCTGGTGCAGCTGCACGCGGTAGACGGTTCTGGAAATCCGCATCGGTTCGTGCGGAAACTGACGTTGGTCAAATAGCCGCGTACCGCCGTTCCACGGCATCCCAATCGATGATCCGGCGGAAGGCGGTCACATACTCGGCCCGGCGGTTCTGGTAGTGCAGGTAGTAGGCGTGTTCCCAGACGTCGAGGCCGAGCAACGGGGTGAGTCCTTGCATGAGGGGCGACTCCTGGTTGGGAGTGGACAGCACGAGCAACCGCCCTTGGGCATCGCTGGCCAGCCAGGCCCAACCCGACCCGAACATGGTAAGCGCGGCCCGGTCGAATGCGCTGAAGAAGGTATCCGCGCTGCCGAAATCGCGGGTGAGGGCGTCGGCCAGGCGACCCACCGGTGCGTTGCCTTCGCGGGCGGGACGCATCACGGTCCAGAATAGCGTGTGGTTGGCGTGGCCACCGCCGTTGTTGATTACGGCGGTACGGATGTCGGCCGGCACCTCCCCGATGCGGCGCATGAGGTCGTCTATGGGTAATGCCTTCAGATGCTCGGGCGCCGTGGCCAAAGCCACATTCAGATTGTTCACATAGGCCTGATGGTGCCGCCCATGGTGGATCTCCATGGTTCGGGCATCGATCCAGGGTTCCAGGGCGCCGAAAGCGTAAGGCAAAGCGGGCAATTGGTGCGGGGCCGCCGTGCCCGACGCGAAGAGCTGGTCCAAGGGGGCCGTTACCGCCGCAGCCGTAGCCGCCGCTGTGGTTTTGAGAAAAGTGGAGCGGTTCATCCTACTACGTTAGAAGTTTGAAGCTAGACGTTTGACGTAATGAATCAGAATCATATTTCAACATTCAACATTCCTCATTCAACATTCATTCGTCCTTTATCCTTTATCCTTACACCAGCCACCACGGTCGAAACGAGCACCACGGCGGTGGCCAGGAAGGGCAACCCGGGCAGGATGCCGAAGAGGAACCCGCCCCAGGTGGGACCGATGCTGCGGCCGAGTCCGCCCAGGCCTTGGGCGGCACCCATGAGGGTACCGGTGCGGGCAGGGTCGGCCGTCTTGGACAGCAGGCTGCTGAGGGTGGGCGCGTTCAGGCTGTTCCCGAAGGCCATGAGCGCCAGGGCCGCGGTGAGGTGCTCCATGCGCGTGCTGAACCCCATGGCACCCAATGCGATAACCATCAGCACGTTGCCCGTCAGAAATAGGGTCTCTTCGCGGAACAGTTTGGTGAGGGGCCGCATCAAGCCACCCTGTACCCCCACCGTGATGATGCCGATGAAGAAGAATTGGGTACCCACCTGCTCGGCGCTGAGGCCCAGTTGCGATTCGGCGAAGAGCGGGAAAGCGGAATAGAGGCAGGCCTGACCGAAACTGAGCAGGAAGAAGGCGGCGAACATCCAGCGCACCGCGGGCTTGTCCAAGGGAAGATCTTTCCAATAGGCAATGGTGAAGAACCCGCTGCGCAGGTTGCCTTTGGCCGGTACGGCACCGGGTTTGACGGTTTCTTCGAGCCGGAACCAGACGAGGATGGAACTGGCCAGGGACAGCAGCGCGGCGGCATAAGCCGGCAGGGACAGGCGGTTATCAGCTATAAACGTGGCGATGCCATCAAACCCGCGGTTTTCGAAGAAGGCCTGGAAGGCCGGATGGATGAGACCCGTGGCGATGGCCGGACCCAGCGCGAACCCGATGCCGAAAGCGGCGCCCAGAAGACCCATGCCCCGGGCGCGGTTCTCGGGGGTGGTGCTGTCGGCGATGTAGGCCTGGGCCGTACTGATGTTGCCCCCCATGATGCCCGCTACGCCCCGTGCTATGAACAGCCAGGTGAGCGTTTCGGCCAGACCAAAGATCACATAGGCGGCTACGGCACCCAGGGTGCTGAACAGCATGACCGGCCGCCGACCGATGCGGTCGCTCAAGCTGCCCCAGATGGGCGAGAAGATGAGCTGCATGACGCTGAATATGCTGTACAGCAGCCCAACCTGCACCGGAGTGGCCCCGAAATCGGACGCATAGAACGGAAGCAGGGGCAGAATGACCCCGAACCCGATGAGGTCCACCAGCACGATCAGAAAGACCGTGACCAGCGGACTAGAGCGCGGCTTCGACGGCATCCAGCGTGGTATCCAGGTCGGCTTGGCTGAGGACGTTGCTCAGGAACCAGGTCTCGAAAAGGGCGGGCGGCAGGTACACGCCCGCATCCAGCAGGGCGTGGAAGAAGGGATTGAACCGGGCGGTATCGGTGGCCTTGGCTTCGTCCAGGTTCCGGACCGGGCCCTTTCCGAAGAAGAGGGAGATCATGGATCCCACCCGGTTCACGGTCAGATCCACCTGTTTCGCCTCGGCGATGCGGATCAAACCCGCTTCCAGATAGGCCGATTTCTCCTCCAGTTCGGCATAGATGGCCGGGTTGGCGTGCAGTTCGCCCAACAAGGCCAGGCCGGCGGCCATGGCCAGGGGATTGCCGGACAGGGTTCCGGCCTGGTACACCTTGCCCACGGGGGCCACGGCATCCATGAGGTCGGCGCGGCCGGCGTAGGCGCCCACGGGCAGCCCGGCCCCGATGATCTTGCCGTAGGTGACCAGGTCGGCCTGCACTTCATAGAGCTGTTGGGCGCCACCGGCACCCAGGCGGAAACCGGTCATCACCTCGTCGAAAATGAGGATGCTGCCGTGCAGGTCGCACAAGGACCTCAATCCTTCCAGAAATCCGGGTTCCGGGGGCACGCAGCCCATGTTGCCGGCCACGGGTTCCACGATGACGGCGGCCAGGTCGGTGCCGTGCGCGGCGAAGAGGGCCTTCACCTGGGGCAGGTCGTTGTAACGGGCGGTGAGGGTGTCGGCGGCGGTGCCGGGGGTCACACCGGGCGAACTGGGTGCCCCCAGGGTCTGGGCGCCGCTGCCGGCGGCGATGAGGAAGCTGTCGGCATGGCCGTGGTAGCACCCTTCGAACTTGAGGATCTTGGCCCGACCCGTTACGCCCCGGGCCAGCCGGATGGCGCTCATGCAGGCCTCGGTGCCCGAATTCACCATGCGGATGCGCTCGAGGTTGGGCACCATGTCCAGGATGAGCTCGGCCAACTCCACCTCCCGCCGGGTGGGCGCCCCGAAACTGGTGCTGTCCAGGGCGGCTTCGCGCACGGCTTCGATCACGGGCGCATGCGCATGACCCAGGATCATGGGTCCCCAGGAACCCACATAATCGATATAGCTCCTCCCGTCCTCATCCAGCAGATGGGCGCCTTGGGCTTTTCTGAAGAAGACGGGGTTGCCCCCCACGGCCTTGAACGCGCGCACGGGGGAATTGACACCGCCGGGAATGACCAGGCGGGCGCGCTCGAAGAGCGCTTCGGATAGGGGGCGACTCATAACAGACGGGCGGCGTCTTTCGCGAAATAGGTGGCGACCAGGTCGGCACCGGCGCGTTTGAAGGCGGTGAGGGTTTCGAACATGGCGGTGGTACGGTCCACCCAGCCTCGGTCGGCGGCGGCCTGGATCATGGCGTATTCGCCGCTCACCTGATACACGGCCACAGGTACCTGAACCCCCTCGCGCACGGCGCGCACCACATCCAGATAGGGCAAGCCGGGTTTCACCATCACGATGTCGGCGCCTTCGGCCTCATCGAGCTGGGCTTCGCGCACGGCTTCGCGCACATTGGCCGGATCCATCTGATAGGTTTTCTTGTCGCCGAATCCGGGCGCCGAATCCAGCGCGTCGCGGAAGGGACCATAGAAGCAGGAGGCGTACTTGGCGGAATAGGCCATGATGCCGGTGTCGGTCCAACCGGTGGACTCGAGCGCGGCGCGGATGGCGGCCACGCGGCCGTCCATCATGTCGGAGGGTGCCACGAAATCGGCTCCGGCGCGGGCGTGCAGCACGCTCATCTCGGCCAGGATGTCCACGGTCTCGTCGTTCACGATGCGGCCGTCGCGCACGATGCCGTCGTGCCCGTCGCTGTTGAAGGGGTCCAGCGCCACGTCGGTCATCACCAGCAGGTCGGGCGCGGCGGCTTTCACGGCCATGATGGCGCGGGGCAGCAGGCCGTCCGGATTCAGCGCTTCGGTGGCGCGGGCATCTTTCAGGTGGTCGGGCACTTTGGCGAACAGCAGCACCCCACGGATGCCCAGGGCCTGCAGCTCGCGGGCTTCGTCGGCCAGGCGGTCGAGCGTGAGTCGGTGCACGCCGGGCATGGAAGCGATGGGTTCGGCCAGGCCTTGCCCCTCGATGGCGAACAGGGGAGCCAGCAGATCATGCGGATGGAGGCGGTGTTCGCGCACCAGGTCGCGGATGGCGGCCGAGCTTCGGAGCCGCCGCGGACGTTCGGAAAGTTCCATGGGGGGAAGATACGCAAGGCGGCTGACGGCTGACGGCTGACGGGTGACGGGTGACAGCCTGAGGCCATGCCCGTCATCGTGAACCTGGACGTCATGCTGGCCAAGCGGAAGATGAGCCTGAGCGAACTTTCCGAAAAAGTGGACATCACCCTGGCCAACCTGTCCATATTGAAAACCGGCAAAGCCAAGGCC
>JANJTJ010000058.1 GCA_024711145.1 Balneolales bacterium | reverse complement strand
TGGAGCCCGGCGCCGGCAACAACCTCCGCTTCTCCACCACCAACCGCTTCCTCGAAGCCTGGGTGCGCGGCGACGGCTCCGGCGTGCGCTTCCGTTTCATGCTGCGCGACGGCTCCGGCCAGCTCGAAGGCAGCCCCTGGTACGCCATCGACTGGATCGGCTGGCGCAAGGTGCGCTGGGACCTCCGCTCCGGCACCAGCACCGGCTGGGTGAACGGTAACGGCGTGCTCGACGGCACCCTGTATACCGACAGCTTCCAGCTCACCCATGTGCCCGGCAACGCCCTGCGCGGTACCATCGCCATCGACGACTATGCCGTGGTGACCCTGGTATCCGATACGGGCACCGAACGGGAGGATGCGACCGACGAATCGGCCGCACAAATCACGTTGGATCCCGCCTACCCCAATCCCTTCAACCCGGCCACCCAAATCCGCTTTTCCCTACCCGCTTCAAGCCATATCCGTTTGGCCGTATATGACTTGCTCGGGCGCCAGGTTGCCACATTGGCTGAGGGCATCCGCCCGGAAGGGTCGCACGAGGTCCGATTCGATGCGACCGGCCTGGCCTCGGGGATCTATCTGGTCCGGCTTGAGGCGGGTGGCGAAATGCGCACGCGCCGCATCACCCTGCTGCAATAGGAAAAATCGACTTAGAAGGCGCTCGAGGCAAAGGTTCAACTATTTGGCTGACGCACCCTGCGAAATACCACTCTTCGCTAGCGCGCCAGCCCATAAATAGCCTTCGCCTCTTGCGCCTTCTAAGTTGATTCTCTTCAGCGCGCGCCAGCCCATAAAGAGCCTTTGCCTCTTGCGCCTTCTAAGTGAAAAACTACCTCAGTAGCGTCAGCAAGCGGGTGAGCGTACGGCCGCCGGCTTCCAGGCGGTAGAGGTAGGTGCCACTGGCCAGCCCCGATGCATCAAACGTGACCTGATGCTGCCCCGCCGGCATCACCCCGTCCACCAGCACGGCCACTTCACGACCCATCTGGTCATATACCGCCAGGCGTGCATGGTGCGAGGTGCGAAGCGTGTAGGAAATGATCGTACTCGGATTGAAGGGGTTGGGATAGGCCGCATCCAGGCGGAAGCCGATCTGCGGGTCTTCGGTCGCGTCCAGGTCGGTAGTGACCCCGGGCACGAACGACTGTACCGGGGTGTAGGTGACCGTATCCGAGTTGACCGCCACCAGGCGGGCGTGATAGGTGGTTCCGAGTTGGAGCCCGGTGAGGGTTTCGTTGAAATACACCGGAGCGTTGACCCCTTCGGCGATGGTGCGTTCCGGGCTGGCCAGTGATCCGGTCAACTCCGGATTGGTGGCGTATTCCACATAGAAGATGGTGCGGGATTGGCGCGGATGGATGGTGAACCCGACCCGCATGTCGCCGGCGTTGGGCGGTTCCGGAGCGATGCGGTTCCATTCCACAGTCGGCGGATTCAGATACGCATGCAGCCGTTTCCGAAGGGTGGGCAGATAGGGATAGAAGGTGTTGCCGGGGCATTGGGTGGCACTCACATCCCGGTGGCCCGATACCACGTTGTAGCTCGCGCTTCCGATGGTGCGCTGGCCGAGCACATTCATGCCTTTCTGTTTCGCTTTCCAGGCGAACATGCGGATCATGGCCTTGATGCCGGCCTCGCGGGGTAGCGAGTTCGTGTAGTCGCCGATCATGCAGATGGCCATGGCCACCGAGTTGGCGCCTTGTGCGTGGGCACCCACCACATCCGAATCGTAGCTGTCGGTTACCACATTGTAGGTATGCGAACGGCCCTGGTAGGTCACCCCGTTGGGGTCCACCAACCACTGGTAGCCCATGTCGGACCAGCCGTTGTCCACCGTATGCAGCAGGTAATAGCTGCGCACCACGGCGGCGTAGTCGGAGTCGTTGGTTTGGCCGGCCGAGTGGTGGACCCAGAGGTGGGTGACATTGATGGAACTGTGGTTACCGAAATTGCTGAGGCCCATGCTGGCACCCCAGGAGCTGCGGGGCACATAGGCCGGGCGGGCGTAATTGGTGGTAACTAACTCGGAATCGGGGTCGGAATCGGCCTTGGTGGTGAGCGATTCGGTCACTCCCGGCTGCACCATGAACAGGCTGATGCCTTTGGGAAGGGATTCGCCATCGTGGGCGGCCAGGCGGTACCGCACGAACCGGGTGTCGGCCGGGAAAAAGACCAGCACATGTTTGGCCACAGCGGTTTCCGTCTCCACGTGTCCGTCGCGTTCGGCCTCGGTCCATTCGCCCCAGGTTTCCCCGTCGGCCGAGCCCTGCAGCCATACATGGGTATTCGGGGTCACACCAGCCGCGAATTGCAGGGTGGCGGCCACGCCCACGAAGGGATCGCCGGCCACGGGTACCGGCACGGCATCCGACTCGAGCAGGCGTTCGCCCGGGCTCAGCTTCGCCCGACTCAGGTCCAGTTCTTGGGTGATGGTTTCGGTACGCACCTGGGCATGGGCGGACGCAATCGGGGCCAGCCCGATCATCAGGAAAAAGAGGACACGCATGGAGAGAAACAGGAAGTGGTAGCTGGTAATGCGGGAACGGACG
>JANJTJ010000051.1 GCA_024711145.1 Balneolales bacterium | reverse complement strand
CGGGGTAGTCGGCCAGGGCGTCGCGGAAAGCTTCGATGCCTTCCGGACCCGGATAGAACCCGATATGCTTGGGGTAAGCCCCCATATGCACCAGGTTCTTGGTCAGTTTGTAGGTGGGCAACCCGTACGAAATGACCTCGGCGGCTTCGGGCGCTTCTTCCTTAACAATGGCCCGGATGGCGGCCAGCCGCTCACGGACTTCATCCGGAAATCCGGCTATGTATTGATCGACATCTGAGGCGTGTTCCATGTGGGGCAATATCATGGCGGAAGAGGCCGGTGTCAAGCCGCAGCTTCCGGGTCTTTCCCAAAGAATCGAAGCACCAGATACAGGATGATGACGCCGGTTATCATACCTGCGATGGGGTGGATCCATTCCAGGGCGGCGGGGATTTCGCCCACGGCCAGCGCCACAAAGGCCACCAGCAAGGCATAGGGCAGTTGGGTGCGCACGTGGTCCACCAGGTCGCAGGCCGAGGACATGGAACTGAGCACGGTGGTGTCGGATATCGGTGAGCAGTGGTCGCCGAAGACGGCGCCGCCCATCACCGAGCTGATGCAGCCCAAAAAGATGGCGTAGTGCTCGCCGCCGGCGAACCCGATACCCGCGCCCATGGTGATGGACATGGGAATGACGATGGGGAAGAGCACGGCCATGGTACCCCAGGAGGTGCCGGTGGAGAAGGCCGTGATGGCCGCGATGAAGAACACGATACCCGGCAGCAGGGAGAGCGGGATGGAATCTTTCATGAGGGAGGACAGGAAGTCGCCCGTGCCGATGGCTTGGGTCACTTCGCCCAGACCCCAGGCCAGCACCAGGATGAGCACGGCCATCAGCATGGATTGCATGCCGCCCACCATGGATTCCACCGCCTGTTGCACCGTGAGAATGCGCTGGGCCACCACCAGCCCGATGGCCGAAATGACGCCGGCGAAGGAGGCCCACATGAGTGCGGCGAAGGGATCGGCCCCGCCGATGATGTTCATGAGCGTACGCTCACCGGGTGCCAGGCCCTCGGCACCGGTGATGTACAAACCGAACAGTGCGACCACCACGACCAGGCCGACCGGAATCATGGCGTTGTACCAGCGGGCCGGCTTGCCCGGCATGGGCTGCAGGGTTTCGAGGTTGGTGTCGGCCGCCGGCATGGACCCCGGCCGCAGAACCCCGCCGCCCGACGCGGCACGGCGCTCGGCTTCCAACATGGGGCCGAAATCCCGTTTCATGAAGGTGACCAGGAACACCATGGCCAACGCCAATACCGGATAGAACAGATAGGGCACCGAATGCAGGAAGATGCGGAAGGCGTTTTCGGCACCGGTTGCGAGCTGGGCCTGTAGCACCGGATCCGTGGTGGTTGCCGCGTAATTGGTGAGCGCGTTCTGGATCTGGGTGATTTCGAACCCGATCCAGGTGGTGATCACGGCGCTCACGGCCAGGGGTGCCGCGGTGGAATCGATGATGTAGCTGAGTTTCTCGCGGGAGATGTTCAGCCGGTCGGTCATGGGCCGCAGGGCGTTGCCCCGGATCAGCGTGTTGGCGTAATCATCAAAGAAAATGAACACGGCCGACAAGGTGGTATAGAGCTGGCCCTGGGTACGGTTTTTGGCCAGGCCGCCGAACACGTCCACCACGCCTTTGGTACCTCCACCGCGCGACATGATGCCCACCATGCCCCCCAGCAGGAGTGAGAAGATGATGATGGACATGTGCTCCGGGTTGGAACTCACCGTAACCATGAACTCCAACGATTGGGAGGTGGCGCCGAAGGGGTCCCAGGCGTTGAGCGCCAGGGCACCGATCCAGATGCCGGCGAACAGGGAGAGCAGCACTTCCCGCGTGATGAGGGCCAGGGCTATGGCCACCATCGGCGGCACCAGGCTGATCCAGGTACCACCTATGCCCGAATCGGGTGTGGGGGTTTCCGAAAAGGAGAAAACGCCGCTCCATCCGAGAACCAGTAGGAAGAAGAGCGACAAGGCGATAGTCAGGCGGGTGTTCTTCATGGGCGAATATACCAATCGCACCGTTCCGCACCCGCCCGACCCTCGCAGAAAGCCGGAATCAGCGGTTCACGCGGCCGAAATAGTAGCGAACGCCGAACCCGCCGTTGGCATCGAACCCGGTGCCGGGCATCAGGTCGATCACGGGTACCACTTCGAAGAAAATCTCGAAGGGATCGTTGGCGAACTGATAGGCCAGGCCCACCGGAACCCGGATACCCAGGTGCGAGTCGTGGTTGTTGTCGGCGAAACGCATGCGTGCGCCGATGCCATAGTACACGGGCAACTTGCCCGAATCCACCGAGATCAGATCGTACCGATGGATGAGGTAGTCTCCATGCACATGCAGGCTGCCGAACCGACCGGTAGACCAGGCCACCGCCAGGTCCAGGGCGCGGTCGTTGCCCCGGAACCACTTGGCCGACAACCCCGTGGGTTCGCCGAAGATGACCCCGGCCCCGAAGGCGTTACCTCCGATCTGGGCTTGGGTGTTCGGTACGATCGCAAGGGCCAGGAACAGGAAACTGAGAAGCAATATGGGTTTTTTCATAAGACTGGTAGTAGTGGATACATAGGACACGCTCAAAATACGTGCCTCCACCCCCTTGTATTGCCATCGGAGGCAGGGGGTTCCCACCCGTATCCGGATTGATATTCTGCCGGAGGGGGGGTAACTTCCGGCCGTCTGTTCCATCATCCGTTTCCGTCATCCTTAGTCGAATTTCATGGCCTACGTTGTCACCGAAGCCTGCGTGAATTGCAAATACACGAACTGCGCCTCCGTTTGCCCGGTGGACGCGTTCCGTGAAGGCCCCAACTTCCTCGTCATCAACCCGGACGAGTGCATCGATTGCGACGCCTGCCGCTCCGAATGCCCGGTGGAAGCCATCTATCCGGATGACGAAGTGCCCTCCGACCTGGAACATTACATCGATTGGAACGCCCGTTTGGCCGAAAAATGGGACGACCGGGTGATTTCGTCCACCAAAGACGCCCTCCCGGGCGCCGACGAGTGGGCCACCAAAACCAAATCGGTGGACGACATCATCCAGGATTGGTGATTCGCACCGACCGTCCGTCGGTCATGGGTGTGCTCAACCTCACACCCGATTCCTTCTCCGACGGAGGCCGGTACGACACGCTTGAGGCCGCGCTGGCCCGGTTCGGGCGCATGGTGGCCGATGGAGCCGATTGGGTGGACATCGGTGGCGAGAGTACCCGACCAGGAGCCGGGCCCGTCTCCGAAGCCGAAGAACTGCGCCGCGTGCTGCCCGTGATCGAAGCCGCGGCGGCCCTGCACCCGCAGGTGCCCATCTCCATAGACACCACCAAATACGCCGTGGCCGAAGCCGCCCTCCGGGCCGGAGCCCGCATGGTGAACGATGTGTCGGGCCTGAGGTACGAACCCCGCCTGGCCGACCTCTGCGCCCGCCATGGGGCCGCCCTGGTGGTGATGCATAGCATAGGCACCCCGCAGACCATGCAAGCCGACCCCCACTACACCGATGTGGTAGCCGACGTGCGCGCGTTCCTCGAGGCCGCCGCCCGCCGTGCCGAGGCGGCCGGCGTGCCCCACATCCTCATCGACCCCGGCATCGGTTTCGGCAAGACCCTGGCCCACAACCTCGAGTTGCTCCGCCGCCTGCCCGAAATCGCCGCCTTGCCCTGGCCGGTGCTGGTAGGTGCCAGCCGCAAACGCCTGGTGGGCGACCTCACCGGCCGTACCGACCCGACCGACCGTCTGGCCGGCACCCTGGCCCTGCATTACGACGCCCTCGTGCGCGGAGCCCGCATGCTGCGGGTTCATGATGTGAAAGAAGCGGCCGACTCCGTTTCGGTGTATGTTTCCCTACATCCATGAGCTTCCCACTCGGTTTTCTTGATTTCGGCCTGCTCGACCTGCTCGAGGTTTCCCTCATCGCATGGGCCGTGGTGTACCTGTACCGGTGGGTGCGGGGCTCCTTCGCCGTGCCCGTCTTCATCGGCTTGGTCATCATGTTCCTGTTCAACGCCGTGGTGAGCGCCTTGGGCTTCTCCACCATCCAGTTCGTGGTGCGCAGCATCACCAATGTGGGCATTCTGGCCTTGCTCATCATCTTCCAGCCCGAAATCCGGAAACTGCTGTACAACATCGGGCAGAACACCAGCCTGGACCGCCTTTTCTCGCGGAAGGAATCGGACACGGTGATCGACGAAACCATCGATGCCGTGAAACAGATGTCGCGGTCGAAAACCGGCGCCCTCATCGTCTTCGCCAAATCGTCGGGTCTGAACGACCTGGTGAATCCCGGTGTGAAACTGGACGCACGGGTGACCAGCAAACTGCTTCAGACCATCTTCTCGAAAGAAACGCCCTTGCACGACGGGGCCGTGATCATCCGGAACGACCGATTGATGGCGGCCAGCGCCTACCTGCCCATATCGCGGAACGACCAGCTGAGCAACACCGTGGGCACCCGGCATCGGGCGGCCTTGGGTGTGAGCGAGACCAATCCGGTGTTCGTGGTCATCGTGTCGGAAGAGAACGGCCGCATCTCCATGGCGCGGAACGGGGTGCTCACCAGCGGCCTCACCATCCAGAAGTTGCGGGCCGAGATGGAGCAGCACCTGGGCGAGCGGCCCGTGCTCGACGACGACGTGCGTTTTACCGCCGCCGAGGCCTGAGCCATGCGGGCGGCGGTATTGCTGCCGGCTTTCGGGGCCGACCTTCCCTACCTGGCGCAATGGCTGCATGCCGACCGCGTGTACCTGGACGACACGGCGCCGTGGTCGCGCAAGTCGTTGGTGCACCGCATGCGGCTGAGGGGTACCCATCAGCCCGATTACCTGCGCCTGCCTCTGCCTCCCCACGCTTCCGGCTTGCCCTTGGCCCGCATCCCTGCGCCCCGCGGCCCGGAGTTCATCCGGGACATCCGCAAAAAGCTCGATACCGATTACCGCAACCATCCCTATTCGGACCATTACCTGCCCGAATTCCTGCACGATCTGGAACCGCGACGGGAAGACGTCCACCTGGCGGGGTATCTGGTACGCCTGATGGGTCGGTGGTGGACCTACCTGGAGTTGCCCTTCGAACCCCTGTTGGTGAGCGAGCACGGGTACCCCGACCGTGCGCGGACCGCCTGGCAGCGCGATTTCGACATCCCCCATCCCACCTATCCCCAGAACCGGCCCGATTTCGAACCGGATTGCGGCCTATGGGACCTGTTGTTCGCCTTGGGGCCCGAAAGCTGGCGGGTTACCGACGCCCTCAGGCCGTAAATTCGGCCATGGTGCAAACCGACCTCCTGACCCGACGCCTGTTCGCCAACGACGCGTCGATGTATGAAGAGCTGCCTACGGGCGTGGCTTTCCCGAAAACCGAAACCGACCTGGTGGACCTGGTACGGGAGGCGGCCGCGGCCGGCACCTCCATCACCGCCCGGGCGGCCGGCACCAGTCTGGCCGGGCAGACCACCGGAGGCGGGTGGATCGTGGATACCGGCCGGCATATGAACCGCATCCTCTCGTTGGATGTTGGGCGTCGGCGGGCGGTGGTGCAACCCGGCGTGATCCGCGACACCCTGAACCGGGAAGCCGGCCGATCGGGGCTCCTGTTCGGGCCCGACACGTCCACCACCAACCGGTGCATGTTGGGCGGCATGATCGGCAACAACTCGGCCGGCAGCTTCTCCATCAAATACCGCACCACACGGGAGCACGTGGTGCGCATACGGGCGGTGTTGAGCGACGGCAGCCTGGCCGATTTCGGTCCCTTGGACGAGGCCGGATTGGAGGCCAAATACCGGCTCCCCAACCTCGAGGGGCGCATCTACCGGGGCATGCGCGACCTGCTGCTCACCCATGCCGAGCTCATCCGCGAGCGCGCCCCGCACCCCGATATCATCCGCCGCAACACCGGCTACGCCCTGGACCGCCTGCTCGAAATGCATCCCTACACACCGGGGGGCAGGCCGTTCAACCTGGCCGAGCTGCTCTGCGGCAGCGAGGGCACCCTGGCACTGACCGTGGAGGCCGAGGTGAATCTGGAGCCGGTAGCGGCGCACAACCGGTTGGTGGTGGCGCATTTCGACACGCTCGCCGCCAGCATGGAAGCTACCGTGCATGCCGTGCGGAGGGGTCCGGCGGCGGTGGAACTCATCGACAAGATCGTGCTCGACGCCAGCCTGCATAACCCGGAGCAAGCCAGGAACCGTTTCTTCCTGCAGGGCGATCCCGGCGCCGTGCTGGTCATCCAGGTGGAAGGGGCCGACCCGGATGCCGTGGCCGCCGAAGCCGACGCCATGGCCGAAACCATGACCCGTGCCGGCGCCTACGCGGCACCCGTGCTGACCGACCCCGATGAGAAATACCGGGTATGGGATGTGCGCAAAGCGGGGCTCGGACTTCTGATGGGCATCTGGGCCGAAACCAAGACCCCCGAATTCATGGAGGACACGGCGGTACGTGTGGAGGACCTGCCCGCCTACATCCGCGATATCGAAGCCCTCATGGCCCGGCACGGAGTGCGCTGCGTGTATTACGCCCACGCCTCGGTTGGGGAATTGCACCTGCGCCCCGAACTGAACCTGACCCGCCCCGAGGGGCTGCAGCAGATGAAGGAAATGGCCGTCGAGGTGGCCCAACTGGTCCGCAGATACCGGGGATCGCTCAGCGGCGAGCACGGAGACGGGCGAGTTCGGGCACCCTATCTGCCCATTGTGTTTGGTGAGGAAATGATACCCGTGCTCGAAGCCGTGAAACAGCTTTGGGATCCGCGCGGACTGTTCAACCCCGGCAAGATCGTGCGGGCCAAACCCATGGATGCCGACCTGCGTTTCCGACCCGGCGAGCCGAAAGTGGATGCGCCCGCCGTATTCGCCTGGCGCGACGAGGCCGGCGGGTTCGCCGAAGCGCTCAACCGGTGCAACGGCGCCGGTGTGTGCCGCAAACTGGCCGCCAGCGGAGGTACCATGTGCCCGTCCTACATGGCCACCGGCGACGAGAAAGACAGTACCCGCGGGCGGGCCAACCTGTTCCGCCAGCTGTTCCGCGGGCAGGGTCGCGAGGCCTTTACCAGCACGGAGCTGAAGGAGGGCCTATCGCTCTGCCTCAGTTGCAAGGCCTGCAAGACCGAGTGTCCGGCCAATGTGGACATGGCCCGCATGAAGGCGGAATTCCTGCACGGGTGGCACGAGCGCAACGGCGCCACCCTGGGCGAATGGTTCTTCGCCTTCCCGGAGCGCCTCTATCCGTTGGCCGCACTCACCCCGGGGTTGGTGAACGCCTTCAACCGCACGCCCGTGGCCAAGGAAGTGTACAAACGCGTGTTTGGCATCGCACCCGAACGCGACCTGCCGGCCTTCGCGTCCCGAACCTTCCACCGCCGGTTCAAGGCGCATCGGCCGGCGCACCCCGATGGTCCGCCCGTGGTGCTGCTCACCGACCTGTTCATGAACTACCACGAACCCGAAACCGGCATGGCCATGGTGCGGGTGATGGAAGCGCTCGGTTTCCGCGTGATCGCCACGGCCCCCACCCAGAGCGGACGCACCTACCTGAGCAAGGGCTTTTTGCACGCCGCGAAATCGGCCGCGGCGCACCTGCTGGATCTGCTGGGTGGCTACGCCGCCGCCGGCATCCCCATCGTGGGTCAGGAGCCCAGCGAAATCCTCACCCTGCGCGACGAACTGCTCGAGTTGGTGCCCGATGCACGCCTCGCCGAAGCGCAGGCCATCGCCGCCCACAGTTTCCTTTTCGAGGAATTCGTAGTGGCCCATGCGCACCGGAATCCCGACGCGTTCGAAAACACGCACCGACATGTCGGTGTGCACGGGCATTGCCATGCGAAAGCCCTGACAGGCACCGGACCCGTCATGGAGGCCCTTTCCTTGGCCGGATACCTGCCCGAGGACCTCAAAACGGGGTGTTGCGGCATGGCCGGCAGTTTCGGGTACGAGGAAAACCACTACGATATTTCGATGCAGGTAGGTGAGACTTCGGTATTCCCCGCCGTTCGGAAACTGGGTGCCGAAACCGAACTCTGTGCCCATGGATTCTCGTGCCGGCACCAGATCCACGACGGTCTGGGCCGGGGAGCCAAGCATACCGCGGTCCTGTTGGCGGAGGCCTTGCGCCGATGAGCGGGCTACGACCGGCCACGGCCGCCGATATACCGCACCTTTCGCGCATGATCGAAAGCGTGTTCGACGAATACGGGTGGGTCTTCGTGGAGGCGGACGAACTGCCCGATTTCGTGGCCTTCGCTACCTTCTATGCGGCGCCCGAATCGCCGCACCGGTTGTGGACCTTGGAGCTCGACGGGCGGCCGGCGGGTTGCATCGCACTGAAAGCGGGTGCCGAGGGCGCCTACCTCAGCCGGGTATATCTGCATGCCGAGCACCGGGGGCATGGGTATGGGAAACGGATGGTGCTGCACGCCCTGGCCGATGCCAAGGCCCGCGGATTCCGCAACGTGCACCTGTGGACCGACACCCGGTTCCTCACCGCGCACAAGCTCTACGAAGCCGTAGGGTTCGTGCGGCAGAACCGCCTCCGCGCCTTGCACGACATCAACATCAGTTTCGAAATCCGTTACGAGACGCCGCCATGGTGATCATCATCGGTGCGGGTCCGGTCGGGTTGGCAGCAGGCATCGCCCTGCGGAAGAGGGATATCCCCTTCCTCATCATCGACAAAGGGAGCCTGGTGCATTCGCTGTACCGGTATCCGGTCAACATGACCTTCTTCAGCACCTCCGACCGGCTCGAAATCGGGGGCATACCCTTCATATCGCATAACACCAAACCCACGCGGCGCGAAGCGTTGGAATATTACCGGCGGGTGGCCGAGCATTTCGCCCTGCCCTTGCACCTGTATGAGGAAGTGACCGGCATCAGCGGGACGCAGGGGGAATTCACGGTCGCCACCGATAAGGCGACCTATGCCGCCGAGGCCGTCATCGTAGCCAGCGGATTCTATGGAAAACCGCATCTGCTGGGTGTGCCGGGCGAAGACCTGCCCCACGTGAAGCATTACTACGACGAACCCCATCCCTATGCCTTCCGGCACCTCGTAGTGGTGGGAGCGGGCAATTCGGCCGTGGATGTGGCGCTCGAAACCTACCGGGCCGGGTCGAAGGTCACCATGCTCGTGCGTGAGCCCGCCATCAAAGACAGCGTCAAATATTGGGTGAAACCCGATATCGAAAACCGGATCCGGGAAGGGTCCATCGGTGCCCGGTTCAATACCCTCATCACGCGGATCGAACCGGGAACCGTATGGTTCCGCGAAGGCGACGGCCCCGAAGAACGGGTTGCCGCCGATTTCGTGCTGGCCATGACCGGCTACGAACCCGATTTCGGCCTGCTCGAGGCGGCCGGCGTGCGCATCGGCACGGACCCCCACCGTACGCCCGAGCACAACCCCGATACCTTGGAGACCAACGTGCCGGGCCTGTACCTGGCCGGTGTGATCTGCGGCGGGCTGGATACCGGCCGCTATTTCATCGAAAACACCCGCCACCATGGGGAGATCATAGCCGGGAAGTTGGGACTGTGAGACGTTGGGACGTTATATCAAACCTCAAACGTTAGAAGAACGGCGCCTGAGGCGAAGGTGCGGGTATCGGTAAGGCGGAGGGTGCGGGGGACGTGACCGTCGGGGAAGAGCCGGCGGCCGCCACCCGATAGCACGGGATGCACCATGAGCTGCAGCTCGTCCACCAGGCCCAGATCCAGCAGGGTTGCGATCAATCCCGGGCTCCCTACCAGAAGGTCGCCGCCCGGCTGTTGTTTGAGATGGACCACCTCGGCTGCCGGATCGCGGGTGGCCAGGCGGGCGGAATGCCAATCCACCTGGGTGAGCGTGCGGGAAAAGACCACTTTGGGGATGCGGTCCATGGTAATGGCGAAGGCATCCATGGAAGCCACACCGGAGGGCGTTTCCACCAGATCCTTCCAGAACGTCATGAGCTGATAGGTGACCCGCCCATAGAGTGCGGTGCCGCTGCGGTCCAGCAGGTCGGCGTAATGGGCATGGATCTCCGCATCGGGCGTTACGGCCGTATGGTCGCAGCAACCGTCGAGGGTCACGTTGATGGCGGCGATGAGGGATGGCATCCGGGAGAATACCAAAAAAAAACGGGGCAAGCCCCTCATATCGCACCGCATCGACCTCCTACCCTTGCTGCCTTCCGGCCCTGGGGGAGTTCAGAGGGAGCTGGTCGTATGAGACTTGCCCCGAGACCGCAAGATACGGCTATTTGGAGGTCATCACGAAGACGCCGTCCCAATCGGGGCCGGGCGGCTCCTGGCGCATGCGGCGCACGCGGTCGAGCAGGATGCGGCTGGGGTTTTCCCCGGGGTCGGCTTCGAGCTGCCAGGCGGCTTCGAAGGCGGCTTCGGCGGCATCCCAGCGCTGGGCGAAATAGGCCTCCAGGCCCTGTTCGAAGGTTTCCACGCACCGGCGCATGGTGTCGGTGGTTTGGTCGCGGAAGGCCACCAACTCACACACGGTTACAGGCTGGGAACGCCCCTTCACCACGATCTTGTCGAGCGTGCGGAACAGGAAGCGGTCTCCCGAAGCCTCGGCCTGGCGTCGGGTGGCTTCGGTCACCATGGTGTACACACCGTAGCTTTTGGCACCGCTTTCGCAACGGGCGGCCAGGTTCACATCATCCCCCATCATGGTGTAGTTGAACCGGCGGGTGCTGCCCATGTTGCCGGTGATCACGGAACCGCTGTTCAACCCGATGCGGGTGCGCATGTCGTGAACGATGGTGGGCCAGGTACCTTCGGCTTTCCATTTGGCACAGAGCTCCTGCTGTTTGAGCTGCATGCGCAGGGCACAGGCGGTAGCGCGGGCGGCATGGTCGGGCAAGGGTACGGGAGCACCCCAGAACGCCACGATGGCATCGCCTATGTATTTGTCGAGGGTGCCGCCTTCCTCGATGAGGATGTCGGTCATGGCACTCAGGTACTCGTTCATGAGTACTACGAGGCGCTCGGGCGGCATCTGCTCGGAAAAGGACGAGAACCCGCGGATGTCGGAGAAGAAGGCGGTGATATCGGAGGTTTCGCCACCCAGTCTGGGTTCTTCGCCGCTGGCCACCATGCGGTCTACCAGTTCGGGCGACACATAGCTGCCGAACATGCCTTGGATACGGCTTTTCTCGCGCTGTTCGGTGAGGTAGCTGTACCCGAGTGCCGAGATGTACACGGTGCCCAGGGTCATGAGGAAGGGCACGGCATCCACCACCCAGGCCTGTGCGATGAAGGCGTAGTACACGGTGCCTGCTACGCCGGCCAATACCGTCACAGTGCCCAGCAGGCCGGTCAAGGCGCTGCGGAACAGCACCAACCAACCCACCATGGCGGTGAGCAGCAGGGTGATGAGCAACAGGGTGTTGTTGTCCACCCGGCGCAGGTGGTTGCCGCTGAGTGCCGTCTGTATGGCGTTGGCGTGGGTCTCGAACCCGGGCATGGACCCGCTCGGTGCGAAGGGGGTGGCGTAGAAGTCCTGCAGTTCGGGCATGGTGGCCCCCACCAGCACGATCTTGCCGGCGAAGGGTGAGGGTTCCTGATACAGCAGGCCGAAATCGGGATCGTCGAAGGTGTTGATCTGGAAGTCTTCGTCTTCGGTTGCGGTGAAATACTCCGCATCGTCGATGATGTCGCTGAAATCGTAGGTGGGATAACTGGCCCGCGGACCCACATAGTTGATGGCGGTGCTGCGGCTGTCCCATTTGGGAATGCGGAAGCGGCCGATGCGCAATTCGGTGCCGGTGTCGGCCACGGAATCGGCCGGTATGCCGTAGGCCACGCGCAGCACTTCGTAGCCGAACGGCAGGTAGGTGCGGTCCAGGTGGCGCTTGGGAAGGCCGTACCGCCTCAGAAAGCCGTCCCTGTCCCGCTCGACTTCCACAAACCCCCACGGGTTCGGGTTGGCCTGCATGAGCAGGGGCAGGGGTTGCACCAGCTGGCGGGTGTCCACCCGCATGCCGCCGTCGTCGTCGGTGGCACGGCGTACTTCCGTCATCACGTTGCCGGCCAACACCACGTTGCCCGCTTCGGCCAGGGCGGCGGCGAAGAGGGTGTCGTTGGCGGGATCATGGATGTCGGAGTTGTCGAATATGACGTCGATCCCGATGGCCACCGCGCCGGCCCGGTTCAGGTTGCGGATCATGCGGGCGTACAGATGGGTGGGCCAAGGCCATTTCTCCAGAATCTCCCCATCGCTTGTTTCGCTCAAGGCCACCAGCACGATGGGCGATTCCTCCAAGGGGATGGGCCCCCTGAACTCGAACAGCAGGTCGCGCAGGTTCAATTCCAGCGAACGCATGGGTGGCGTGGCCGAAAGGAACCATCCGATCAGCCAGGCCGCCGGTATCAGCACCCAGGCAACCCGCCGTTTGCCGGTCCGGACCTTCATCAGAAGAGGAATTGGTATCGGGCCTGAAGGAAATGGTCGTTCGGCACCGATCCCGTACTGGCCCCACGCAGGGTGATGTTGGTGAGGCTGGCCGACAACGAAATCGTATGCTTCTCGAGGAAGCGGTATTCGGCCCCGAAGCTTCCGATGTAGCTGAGGGCTTCCTCGTTGCGGGTGGTGGCCGGATCCGGCTCGTAATAATCGTCGAAGGGCGCATCGGGTGTGCCCGCATCGGAGATGCCCAGGTCGGTGAGGCGCGAATCGGACCCGATGAAGGAGAGCTCGCCGGTCAGGCTCAGCTGGTCTTCCAACAGATAGTAGGTACCGCCCAGCACCAACCCGGTCAGGTCCAGGTTGAGCGTGCCCCCTTGGCTGGTACTGCGCGTGAGACTGTAGCTGACCTGGGTGCGCAGGGGCAGGTCGTACCATTGGGTCACGGTGCCGAACACGATGGAACGGCTGGAGAAATCGCCGTAATCGAAGACCTGGTCGTTGGTGCGGATGTCGGTCAGGTTGATGACGGCGTCGTGGTTGCCTCCCATCCAATCGAAGGCCTTGCTGATGGCGCCGGACCATTGCCAGGTTTTGTTGTCCCGCGGGGTAGGCAGGGTCTCTTCCAGATTGGTGGACGGGTTGACCCGAAGGTTCCGAACCGCCGCTCCGAGGTATGCGGGGTCCACGAAGGGGTTTTCCATGGCCACCCGGTTGCTGCGTTCCTGCAGCCGCACGTTCAGACTGACCCTGGGCAACCGTACGGAAACCGGATACCAGCTGGTGCCCAACGACATGGTGGACGTATGGGTGCGGGCGTCGAGCTGGCGGGCCAGGTTGTCCCACAGGTATTCGTACCCCAGGTTCACATACACGGTGCCACCGATCAGGCGGAAGCGGTCGTTCACGGTATATCCGGCCACGTCGCGCCGCAAGCCGTTGTTCGCCAACGAGATGAACTCGGGGCCTATCCAACGGTATTGGGCCGTCAGGTTGTGGCCGAACGCGTTCACTCCCATGCGGCTTTGGCCGGCCAGGATGCCGATGGGCAGGTAAGGCTCAGCCTCGTCGTCGCGGAACCGGATCGGCAAGGTGCTCATGTTCTCATTCACGATGAACAACCAGGCCCATTTGTCGAGCTGGTCCAGGATGTCCTGGTCCACCTCGAAACCCAGGTCGCTGATGTATTCCTGGGTAAGCACGCCGGGTGCGATGTTCTGGTTGAGCAGACTCGCGGCCAGGTCTCCGGCGAAGGTGATGCGGTTGTTGAACAGGTTGAATGCGATATCGGCCCCGGCCACCACGTTGTCCTGGGGGGTCGGATTGCTGCGGTCGGCTTGGAATTTGGTCGGGTTCTGGTCCAGGAAGTTGCGTTCGGCGGGTGATAGGCCGCCCAGATAGGCCGGCGCATGCACATCCCGGAGGCTGTCCACCAGGATGATGGAATTCACATCGTCCTTGACCTTGAGGGCGTTGAACCCGAGTTGGAAATAGCGGGCATTGCCGAAACTGACCCGGCCGGCCAGTATGCGGCGGGTGTGCGTACCGCGGCCGTTGTCCCGGAAGCCGAGCACATAGGTGGAATCGACCAGGTTCGTAGCCGCATCGAGGGTGTCCAACCGCAAGGCCACCTGTTCATACAAGGTGGGAACCCGGCGGTTCAATTCCCCACTGACGATCTGGAAATTGAGGTTTTTCCAAAGGGTGCGGAGCTCGGCGTTCACCCCGTACACCCGACGGCCGGCCAGTAGGAGCGGATTGAGCGTGGGGTACACATGGCCGCCTTCCAGGATGAACACATCCTTCACGTTCAGATAGGCGCCGAACCGGTTTTGCGGCTGCAGGCGCGGATCTTCCTGGGTGGTGAGCAATCCGTTGAGGCGGTACCGGACCCACGGCGTCTGCCCTTGCATGGTGATGGCCCCGCGCGAGAAGCCGAAGTCGCGGCCTCCCGTGCTCTGGGTTCGCGAAGTGAGCTCCACGTCGCCACGGGCCCAATCGGCACGGCTTTGGGCACGCGCGTAGCGGGACTCGACCGACACGATTTCGAAAGACCACGACACCAGGGTTTCGCTGAAGGCCCCGTTCCTGAACACCACTTCCGCGGTATAGCGGCCCGGCGTGGGGGTTTCGGGGACATAGGTGAGCAGATAGGGGCTGATGTCGGCCAGTTCGGTCACATCCAGCCCGTTCATATAAAGGCGGACCGAATCCACGGTTACGGTGGAATCCTGCGGAAACAAGGCCACCGCAATGAGGGCGTCGTCCTCGATCATGCGGGTATCGGCCAATGGCGCCATCACCCGGTATTCGAATTTGGCGGCAATGCCTTCCAGGGGTGCCGCTTCGCGGAATTCGGTCAGGGTCAGGCGGAAGGGGCGGTCTGCCGGGTTGGATTCGGGCAGCGTGATTTGCTCGCCGGCCCGGGTTTCGACGGCGATGTAGTATTCGAGCTCTCCCGCCGCCGGTAGCGCGTCGGTAACGGCTTCGAATTGGCCGTCGCGCACGGCGGCCTGCAGGCGGCGGTAGGTAAGCGACCCGTTGGTCCGATAAAAGACGGCGGCGTCGAGCACGGCGTCGGGTGTGCCTCCGAACAGTTGGAAACGGATCGTGAACGGGCGCCCCCCATCGGCCGATGCCGGCGCCGAATGCGAGATGCGGACCTGGCTCCACGCAGGCATAGCCCACAGGACGACGATGACCGACGCAACGACGGTAAATAAGCGCATCTGACCTTCGATTTACGACTGTCGTCCCTGAAACCGATCAGGGATTCTGTTTCTCGAAATACTGGATTTCGATTTCCTGGACCTGGCCGTCGGCATTCACGAACCGCAACCGCAAGATTTTCGGGGCCGTGCTGCTGTCGAGCTGATTGTATTCATTCTGATTGTCGCGGACTTCCCGGTTCGAAACCGTTTCGGTGCGGATCTGTTCGCCTTCCGAATCCACAACGGCACGGCGGCGGCGCGTGAGCGATTGCACCTGGCGCGAATTGGTGGCGGTCACTTCCACCACACCGGTGTAGCAGGTTACCACCGTACTACCGTCTCCCAAAACTTCGGTATCGAATTCGGTGCCTTTCACGGCGGCTACGGCCGTCGGGGTAGATACCTCATATTCGCTCACACGGCCTTCAACCCGGAGGTTCACCTCGCCGCTTTCCACCTGGATGCGGGAATTGAGCCCGCCACGTTTGTTCTGCTCGCCGCGAACCACCAGCACCGAATTCGGCCTAACGCGGGCCAGGCTGTTGTCGATCAGTTGGATCACGGCATAACCGTCGCCTTCGGTGCGCAGGGTGTCACGGTCGTAGAGGGGATAGGCCACGCGGGCCGGCACCCAGCCGGGCCTGCGGCTTTCGCGAACGTCCACATCCGGGCGGAACCGGCGCACGATGGCCAGCGGGCGTTCGCCGTCCGCGTTCACCAGGGTTTCCAACCAGGCCCGCTCGGAGGCGGTCATGGCGGTATGGAGCCCGGCTTCGGGCGTGGAACCGGACATCAGCCCGGCCACCAGGAGCGCCACCAAGGACGTTCCGAACTTAACGGTTGACAACCACGATTTCACCGCGCTCCACCTTGCGTAAGAATTCTTCGAAGAAGGCGACCAGTTGGGCGCCCGAAATTTCCCGACCATCCACCACCATCTTGTCCACCGAGAAGCCCTGGTTCACCAGGTCGAGCACTTTGGCGGCGGTTTCAGGATTCAGCGAGCTGATGGCCGGCACCAACTCCTTCTGCAGTTCCTGGCGTTGGTCGTTCTGCGGGCTTCGGATCGTGAACGTATAGACCGCACTCGGGCGGGATTCCACGCCGGTCGCCGTTCGGATCTGGGCGAACACCTGCCAATAGTACCGTTTGCCGGCCTGAAGGCGTTTGACGCCGCTGGCCGGGTAGAAATAACTGGTCGAATTCAGGATCAGGTCGGCGTATTCGTTCTCCAACAGGGAACCTGCCGATGTGCCGCCCTGGGTGGGCGCCGTGGACAAGGCCGCCTGGATCAATGCTTCGGGGCTGCCGCCGCCCGTGGGTTCTTCCACCAGGATGAGGCGGTAGGGTGTGTTCGAGGGCCCTTCCCAACGGAACGGGGGCTGAGTGGATGTCAACGATTCGTCGCTTCCCAGAGGGCCGCCCGGTGCGATGATGTTGAAATCGACCGAATTGGTAATGGGCCGGCTGCCGATCGATTCGGTCGTGGAGCTGAGCAGGCGTCCGTTCCGGTAGCGGTTCCCACCCTGGTAGATTTCGATGGTTACCGTGTACACGTGGTCGGGCAAGCGGGTGGCCCCTTCCAGACTCTCGATGAAATCCTCGCCCTCGGGTGTGATGTCGCTGGCCATCACCACCGTCTCACGGATGCCGGGGATGCCGTTGTCCATATTGTTGTTGTTGCCCACCACCACCTGGTTGGGCTGCAAGGAGAACGGATAATTGGGTTCGGAATAGGCATCGGCCACCAACCCGATTCCGGAGACCTCCACGCGGATATGCAGGAACAGGTCCGAAACCACCGCATTGGTACGGTTCCGGATGATCAGTTGCATCACATTCTGCCCCTTGCCTCGGGCGTCGACCCCCAGGGTGGACAAGGTGAGGGCCTGGGCCTTCGTGACCGCCTCAGACAGGGTGACATCCACTTCCACATCGCCCGGAGCGTTCTGGGCGCGCAGACCCGCCGTTCCCAACAGGAACAGCAGCGGTACTAGACGGATGGTTTTGCTCCACATAGCGGCAACTTAAGGATATGGGGACCGGTTCTCAACCGGTGGAACCTGATCGCCTCTACGGTGTTCCCGGAAACAAAAAAGCCCGCCCGGTGTGGAACCGGACGGGCTTGTGGAGCTACGGGGATTCGAACCCCGGACCTCTTGCATGCCATGCAAGCGCTCTAGCCAGCTGAGCTATAGCCCCGAAGGGACGCAAATATACCACTACGGAAACGATCCATCCAATTTTTCCATCACGGAATCCGTTTGGGTTCGAGACCGGTGGATGGTATTTTGCTACCCGATAATACCATCTACCCTACCCATCACCTGACCACGTACTCAACCATGAACAACCGTTACCTCTCCCGCCTGGCACCGGTAGTCCTTGCCGGCCTGCTCGGCGCTTGTGGTTCGACCGAAGACGTCCCCACGGTTCCCGCTGAACCTACGGAAATCACGCTCGACTACCTCCGCAGCCTCACGCCCGAACAGCTCAAGGCCCGCGACACCGACAACGACCGCCTCAACGATTACGACGAGCTCTACACGCACAACACCAACCCGCTCCGTGCCGATTCCGACAACGACGGCCTCACGGATTACGAAGAGGTGATGACGCACCAAACCGACCCCAACAACGCCGATACCGATGGCGACGGTCTGAGCGATGGCAACGAGGTGAAAGTGCACCGCACCAACCCCAAGAACGCCGACAGCGATGGTGACGGCCTCTCCGATGGCGACGAAATCAACCGCTACCGCACCAATCCCAATTCCGCCGACAGCGACAACGACGGATTGAGCGATTACGATGAAGTGAACCGCCACAATTCCGATCCCAACAATCCGGATTCGGATGGCGACGGCTTCACCGACGGCCAGGAAGTTCAGATGGGTACCAACCCCCGCGACAATTCCGACCCGAAATACATCCGCACCCTCGGCAACGTGAACTTCGCATTCGACCGCTCCGACATCGACGCCGAAGCGGCCACCACGCTGACCAACAACGTGAACATGCTGAAGAACGCACCCAACTTCAAAGTGCGTGTGGATGCCTACACCGACCACGTGGGCGGCGACCAGTACAACCTGCGCCTCTCCGTACGTCGTGCCAACGCCGTTCGCGACTTCTACACGAGTAACGGCATCGCCGCCGACCGTATCGAAGCCCGCGGCCTCGGCAAAGCTCCGGTGCCCTGCGCCGTGGACGACACCAACGGAAAAGGCTGCCGCGCCAACCGCCGCGCCGAATCCGTTCCGGTTTCTCCCCTGCCCTTCGCTCCCCGGAACTGATCCGAAACGGTCCTGAACGGACCCCCAAGGCGTCCCGCTTTCCGGCGGGGCGCCTTTTTTTTTACCGGATGACCAGCACCCGACCCACGGCACGACCACCGGTCGGGTTGGTGGCCACCACCATGTAGATGCCGGTAGCCACACGTGAGCCGGTGGCGTCGCGGCCATCCCAGGTGGCCCTGCCCCCGGCGGCATCGATCCGTCGGAGGAGGCGGCCGTCGGCCGTCAACACCCGGATCACCGATTCATCCTCCAAACCATCGATCACCATGGAGGTACCGTCGTGCTCGGCATAGCGGTACGGATTCGGATACACATCCAATTCGCGCATGGTGGTTTCGGGCGACCTGGTTTCGGCCACATACCCCACAATGCCGGCGTTGGTCCCGAAGAATACCTCGCCGGTGGCATCGTGGATGGTGATGGATTCGATGCGGTTGGTGGGCAGCGGGCTGTTGTCCCTTGTGAAATGCCGTACCACGCGGCCACCTTCCGCCGAAACCAACCAGACCCCATCGGTTTCGGTACCGATCCATTTCCGGTTGGCGGCATCCACGGCGATGGCCGTAACCCGTATGTCGCGCAAGAGCACCCGATCCGAGGCGGTCGGATCTTCGTTGATCAGTGGCGTGCTGCGCCGTTCGGCCGCCGTGCCTTCGATGATGCGGTCCGGAAATAGGAATCGGACCACGCCCCGCTCGGTTCCGACCCAGATTTCACCGTTCCGATCTTGAACCAGGGCTTTCACGGCTTCGTTGGGCAAGGCTCCCTGGGCTTCCTCCCGGTTCAGACGGTATGCGGTTTGGGTGCCGTCTTCGGCCACCCGCAACACCAGCAACCCCCGGCCTTGCAGGGCCGGAGTCATCAGCGGAATCCACAATTGCCCGTAACTGTCGGCCATCACCCCGTGGTATTGGGTTCCCGTCGGTACGGCGCTGGAGATGGGGTAGCTCGTCCAGGTATCGGTGGCCTCGTCGTAAGCGGCCAAGGGGCGGGTGCGGTTGGCCCATTGCGCCACCCATATCCGCCCATCGGCGCCTTCGGTCAGGCCGATGGTGACCTGATAGGATGGAATCCCGTCCACTCCGGGCAAATCATATGCCGATGCGTCGAACCTGCGCACCGAGCCATCGGCGGGGTCGTAGCGGACGACTCCGGGCCCCCAGGCACCGAACCAGAAGGCGTTCCGGGCCCACAGCACCCGGAACAGGCTGTTCAGGTTGAGGGTGGCGAAATCGGCGCGGGTGCGGGCGTTTTCATTGACCCAGGTTTCCCCATCATACAGACTCAGACCGGTAGCCAGAATGCCGATGGAGTTCTGCCCGGGCGCGCTGCTGTTGGCTACCGCCAGCAACCCGTTGCCCATGGTCAAACGGGCCGCCAGATTGTAGTAGGGTCCGGTAAGTGCCACCGATTCGGTGCCACCACCCGGCGTGGAGATGCGGAGTCCGTCGCTGAAGGTGCCGGCGATGCGTGTGCCGGCCGATTCCAGATACGCCGTCAAACGTTCACCGGCGCCGGCGGTAAGCACCTCGGTGGGTGCCGCACCCGAAACCGTACGCATTACCCGGCTTTGCTGTAGGGCGGTAACCGATCCGTCGGACCAACGCTGCAACCGCACCACCGGGCCGTTCCAGAAGTCATCTACCGCAAAGGTGGTTCCGTCGCCGGTGGCATGGTGCGTTGCGGTGGCAGCGAACAATAAACCACCCTGCCAAGCCAAGGTTCTGATACCACCGTCGGGTAGGCCGTCCGCCGATGTCCGATTGCGCCAGTTGGCCGAAACCAGCAGATCGCCCAAGGCCGGATCGCCGATGGCCAACCCGGATTCCGTAGCCGCCCATACCGCGTTTCCAACGAAATCGAGATCGTAAACCGCCGTTCCCGACCCGAATTGACCCAAATTGGTGTAGGAATCGTTCACACGCGAGCGCTGGGCGTCCAAAATGACGATTCCGAAATCCGTAGCGGCCCATACCATGCCGTCGCGGCCGACCAACCGGTTTATCCGGCGGGTGGCGAAGCGGTCGTTCCTGGCGATATCGGTCAGGGTGGACCAGGTTTTGCCATCCAGATCGTACCGGTTCAGGGTGCCGTCGGCAAACCCGAACCATACGGTCCTGGTGGCCGGTTCTACGGCTACCGTGAGCACATCCGTGTCGTAGAGGCCGTCGATGCGGCCGTATCTCAGGAACGTGCCTTGGGCGGTCCTGTGCAGTACGCCACCGGAAGTGGCGATCCACCAACCGCCGTCGGGATCTGCGGCCAGATCCCGGACGGTGCGGTAGGAGGAGTAGGTGTTCCATACATCCACGGCTTGCGCGTGGAGTTCGGATACGGGAAGCAGGAGGATGAGGCAGGCCGCATGCAGGAGTTTGCGCATGCGCCCAAGTTAGAAAAAGCGGGCGAAGGAGAGGCCCGCATAGAATCCCGGGCGATCGAGCCGGTAGGAGGTGTCCACCCGCAACAATCCGAACAGACTGTTGATGGACACACCGACCTCCCGATGGATGCCTCCGGTCGAATACCGGCCACCGGGGCCATCCCAGGTCTTGGCACCCGATGCCGTGAGGATGACGCCCACCCCTTTTTTCGCCAAGCCGTCCAACCCCAGCAATTCGAAGGGTACCGTCCGGAAATTGTGCTCCAGATGTACCGCTACCGCATGGCGGCCTTCGTAGGCGGCCGATGGCAGGGTCTTGAGCGTACCGAACGGGGTGAACCATCCCAACGATCCATCCAACCGGTTCAGATACGGTGCTTTGGGATCTCCCAATACCGTTCCACCCTGAATCAGCACATCCAGGACGTTGGGCAGGAACCGGCGGCGGAGGAAGGTTTCCATGCGGAAGGTGACCTCGCCCCGAGCCCGGACGAATCCGGCATCGGATGCCTCCACGAACCCGGCGAAGCTGTTGCCACCCAATACACCGAACGGTATCACTTCGCCCGCCTGAAGGCCCGCACGAACGAATGCGTAGGTACCGGCATTAACGGCGGGTACCGGCGGTTGGATCACGCCTCCCGGTATGCTCCAGTTGGTCGCCACCCCGACCGACGACACCCGCTCCTGGTAGGCCGACAGGGTCCAGCGCCCGTCCAGGGCCCGCCAGGCCCGCGAAACCTCGACCGATACTTTTTCCGAGCGGTACAGGTCGTGGTAGTCGTTCAGCCCGAAAACAGGCATCATGGACGTCATGAAGAGGTTGAAATCGGCATCCTGGTGCCGGGTTTCCAATCCGTATCGGTATTCGGCCGACCAACCCCAGGTCCCGTTCCGGAAGATCCGTCCTCCGTAGAAGGCCGTCTCCGGGCCGAAATCGTACCCGCCTTGCACCTCATAGCGGACCTTGCCCGGAACCGGCAACCGGTAGGTACCCCCCAGATGCACGGCACTGGACCGGTTGTACCAGAGTTGGGGTGCGAGCCCGCCGAACAGGCGACCGAACGGACCCTGAGGGCGGCTATCGCCCGAATCACCATCCGATTCCTCATCCATTTCGACAAATCGGGCCAGGGCACCCGTCGGGCGGAACGCCTTCTCGAAGGTCATGGTGCTGTCGTTGCGGGCGTAGGTGGCTTGCTCCCGGGCATCCAGGGGCACGGCGAAATCGGCCTCTGCGAGCGGATTTCGGCCCGAGGCCACCGAAAGGCTGTCTACCGTCAACCGGCGGTTCAGTTCATACAAACTGTCCGGCACACCCTCGTTCACCCGGTAACGGTCCAGTCGGGAGAGTTGATGGAAATTGAACGGGGGGAACCGCAGGCCTGGAAATCCGATGCGGATGGTGCCTTCGATGCGCACATCCACCGGAAGCCAGAAGCCGTCGCCGAAATCGCGGTATTGCTGGGCGTAATGCAATCCGAATTCTTGGATGGGCGGCGGAAACAGGACCGATTCGCTGGGTTTGAGGTCGGCCAGGATCATGGCGTATTCCACATCCTGCACGGCGATCATACCCACGAAGGTGGGCTGCAGGCGACGTTTGGGCCATACCCGGATGTCGAATATGGTGCGGTCGTCGATCTGTCGGAATCCTTCCAGCTTGAAATGGTAGAAATCGAGCGCATCGGGGTGGGTGGGGCCCACCATGTCGAAACCCATGATCTCGATGTTGTCGTCGTACAGATTCGGGATGAATGTGGCGGCGGCGAAGTTCTCGGTGGCATCCACATTGCTGGTCTGCTGTTTCCAGCGGATCACCTCCCGGGTGCCGCGCTTTCGGTCCCAATAGGCATCGCTCACACTTTCCGTGATGGTCACGATGGCGGTATCGTTCTCCAACCGCTGCCTCGAATAGGCCTCGGCCTGATAGTTCTCCAACCGGGCCCTCCACTCCTGTTTGCGGCGGATCACCTGCCGCATGATGTGCAAGGCCGGGTCCTCCCCGGTTACCACCACTTCCCGCATCTCCACCTGGATGGGCTTGAGCCGGATCTGAAGGGGCTCGGTGGGCGGTGCCGCGAGCTCGATGCGGGCCGATTCGTACCCGATGAAACGTACCAGCAATACCGCCGGCACCGAGGGAACCGTGATGCGGAAAGCTCCGTCGCTGTTGGTAACCGTACCCCGATAGGTGTTTTCGACCTGGAGGGTGGCCGCATTCAACGGCTTCCCATCGGATGCATCCGTCACGATGCCGGAAATGGTGGTTTGTGCCGCGATCCCCATGGGGAAAAAGGCCGAAACGAAAAGGATGAGCAAGGTTTTCATAGGGCGGCGCGCTACGCCCCGACCCGGGCGGGGTTTCCGTAACTTTCCGCTCCGGCCAGGACCCGATAGTTCAACAGGATAGAACGAAAACCTCCTAAGTTTTAGATTCCGGTTCGAGCCCGGATCGGGTCACTTCGGAACAACCGCCGCCCATTCGGCCAACGACTGCAAATCGCCACGGGTGGGTTCGTGGCCGGCTTCCGCATCATATCGGTTCACGGTCGAACCGTACCCAAGGTACAACGCCTGCAGGCGATCCGGTTCGCCTGGCGGCGAGAGCGGATCCCATCGGCCCACGCCCATCCAGGTATGGGTACCGCTCAGGTCCGGCGCATCGGCCGGCACCAGAGGTACCATGGGCCGCATCAATGCGACCGCCCTGAACCGGGCCGGATGCAGGAACTGCATGGCACTGATGATGTTGGCCCCGTTCGAATATCCGATGGCGATGCCAGACCCCGCGTCGATGCCGTACTCGGCATAGGCCTGGTCCAAAAAGGATGCCGTCTCGTTCGCGCGGTACCGCAGATCGTCCAGGTCGAACACGCCTTCGGCCAAGCGCCTGAAATAACGCGATGCCCCGCCTTCCGACACATTGCCGCGGATTCCCAGAACGCCGTCTTCAGGTGCCAAACTCCGCACCCAGGGTATCAGATCCGATTCGGTGCCGCCCGTGCCATGGAAAAGCACCCAGGTACGGCCCGAAACGCCGGGTTCATATACGTGGCGCATATCAATCCCGCACTTTGTCCAACAAGGCGTTCAAATGGGTCAGCTCGTCCTGGGTCAGATGCGAGAATACCGAATCGGCCACCTGGTCTTTCTGATCGATGACGGCCAACTGGGCCATGCCCTTGTCGGTGATGGTGATGTCCACCCGCCGACGATCCTTGGAACAGGAGGTGCGGGTCACCAATCCGGTCTTGATCATGCGGTCGATGATGCGGGTGACATCCGAGTTCTTGTCCAACATCCGGTCTTTGATCAGATTGTTGGTGCATGGGTTCGGGTGCTGCCCCCTCAGGATGCGCAGGATGTTGAATTGCTGCGGGGTAAGACCGAACTCGGCCAATAGGCCCGTAAGCCGGTTGTTCACATGGTTGTAGGTGTATACCAGATTGATCATAGCCCGTTGTTCCTCGGAGCGGAACCGGTATTGCTTGATCTCATCTTCGATTCGTGCCATGGCCGTCTCTCCGTCTTTATTAGTTGTTCAAACAAATATACGCATCCCCACGCGGACTTGCATCATCATGCGAGGTTGATTTTTACGCACTTACGTATCTTTCAACCAAGGGATATCCGTACCCGACCGCATGAAAACGCACCGATACCTACTGCTTGCCACCGCCATCCTGCTGGTGTTGCCCGCTTGGGCGGCGGCTCAATCCCGAACCGACGAAGCACGCGACCGCATGAAAGGCGAAAGCGATTCGGAGGGGGAATACTCGTTCGTTTGGTCCGCGATCGAGTTGTCGCTCGACATCCTACCCGAACTGTTCTATTTCCGCCCGATGAGCCCGGCCGAAACCCGCATGGGGTACACGGCCTATCCATTCCAGCGGGCCACCTTCAGAGGCATCCGGAGTTTCGAGGATGATGCCCCGTCCCGATTGTTCCTTACCGAAACGCACATCAACATGAGCATGCCGCAAGGGCGGTTGGCCATGGAGCAGCGGGCGGCCGATCTGCGCTGGCATGCGGGGTATTGGGTACTCAACGGCCGGTACGATTATCAGAAGGAAGCCATTGCCGACTACGGCATCCATCAGTTCCTCATCGCCGGTGGCCGCAAGTTCCGGTTCATGCCCAACGGCGATGCCGGGCTCATGATCGGATACCGCAACCTGCGCATGGGTGGCGACCGGTTCGACGGCCCCGAGTTGGGTGTCTATATGGATTGGTACCTCCTGAAACCGGTTTCCCTCTCCTTCTACAGCGGCACCATGGGGCATGAGTATGCCTCCGTGGAGAACACCATCATCCGGTTGGGCGTGCACAAGGGTCCCGTACGGTTCACGTTGGGTCACCAATGGCTGGACATCGCCGGGGTGGATTTCAACACCCTTTCGGCCGGCGTAGGCGTTTATTTCTGAGCCGGTATGGCCAGGCGGTAGGGGCGGATCTCGAAACGGCTCCATACCCGGCCGGTCCAGTAGGGATCGGCATGCAGGCGGGCCAGCAGCTCGGCCTCGTCGGCCGCTTCCATCACCATGGCCGAGCCGATCATGCGGCCTTCGGCCGACAGGATGGCACCGCCGAATTTCAGTGTGCCGGCCGCTTCGGCGGCTTGGGCACCCTGCAGATGTGCGGTACGGGCGGCCATGCGGCGGTCCAGGGCGTCGGCGTCTTCGTGGTCGAATGCGAGGATATGATAGGTCATGTGGGAACCGGGTTTGATATTGAAGATAAAAATGGGTTTAATGGGATGGACCATCCTTGTGTACCCAACGACTCTCCTATGCGAACTTCCTTTATCGTCCTGTTTGTGATCGCCGCCGTTGCGTGCGGACGGAAAACCGAGGTGGTTGAGACCGCCGCCCCTGCCACTACCGACACCACCGTGGTCGGCACGACGGAAACCCCGGCCGAGGCCGGCGGAAGCTCCGGAAACGACCCCATCGTTTATGCCGAAGCGGGTGCGGTGGCCGTGCAAGTCGGGGCTTGGAGATCGGAAGAAGCCGCCGAAACCGACCGCAAATTGTGGATATCGCGCGGATACCGACACGCCCATGTGGTCAAAGCCGGCGATGAATCCACCGGCGAAATATGGTTCCGAGTCATGCTCGGGCGCTTCAACAGGGCCGACATGGCCGACCGGCTGCTGACCGAAGTCCGCACCAAGTACGGCATCAGAGGGTGGGTGAATCCCGACGTACATTGAGACTTATGCGCGCATCCATCCTCATCCTGCTCGTTCTGGCCGCTTCCTGCGGTGCGGACGAAACCGCCATCAAACAGCAAGAAGACGCCAAGCTGAGTGCGGCGGTGCAGGCCGAAGAAGCGAAAGTGCCCGAAACATTGGAACGGATCAAGGCTGAAAGCCAGGACCGCATCCATGGCCGGACCACCGTAACGGCCGACACGGTGCCGCAGGAACAACCGCCACCGGCCGCCCCGCAAACGCAGGCCATGTATCCGCACTCGATCCAGGTCGGTGCATTCGCAACCGAACCGGATGCCGAACGCAGCGTTCGCGAATGGACCGCCCGGGGGTTCGAAGACGTGCGGATCATCCGGCGCGACCCGCAAACCAGTACCTACCCGTACGCCGTGCGCCTGTTCGGTTACGACGGGTACGCCGCCACACGAACCGAGGCCGACCGCATCAACCAACGTTTCGGAATCGGCAGTTTTCCGGTGCAAGAGCGGCCTTGATGCAAATTCGCATTCCTTTATCCCCTTTTTACTTTCATGGAAGGGGGTTCCATCGCTACTATCCGGCGCGCTCCTGTAGCGTCTCTCTTGATGAATAGCAAAGGCACCCGATCTGACGATGGGGTGCCTTATTTTTTTCGAAACCGACCTCACGGAACTTCGTAGCCGTCAGGTCTTGTCGTTGATATTGGTTCCTGAAGCTTGTATGATTGGCCGCCCGATCCTGACGGAACCAACCGAACCGAACCCATGAGTCAATTCCTTATCCGGTCCCGCAACAGTGGGGACCTCGACATCCTCGAAATCGACGGAGAGTTGGACGCCCACACGGCGACCCAGCTCGAAGACGCGTTCAAGGCGCTCATCGGGCGCAACCGAACCCGCATCGTGGTCAACTGTGCGGAGTTGCAGTACATCTCTTCGGCCGGCCTGGGCGTTTTCATGGCCTACATCGAGGATGTACGGGGAACCGGAGGCGACATCAAACTTTCCAATCTCTCGCCCAAAGTGTACAACGTATTCGATTTGCTGGGTTTTCCGGCCTTGTACGACATTTTGGACGATGAAACCGAAGCTGTTGCCAAGTTCTCCTCCTGAGCCCCGTGTCGAAGCCGAAAACCCATACCCTCCGCGTTCACGCCACCACGGCCAACATCGCCGCCGTGCGCGATTTCGTGGCGTCGCATGCGGAAGCGCACGGGTTCAACACGGAAGACATCGACCGCATCCGGTTGGCGGTGGATGAGGCCTACACGAACGTCATCAAGCATGCCTACGACTTCGACGAAAGCCAGTGGGTGAGCATCGAAGTGAAGACCGACCCCCGCACCATCCATGTCGTCATATCCGATTCGGGGCGGAGCTTCAACCCGGACGGGTACCAGGAGCCCAACATCGAGGAACGCATCAAGATGCGGAAGCGGGGTGGTGTAGGCGTATTCCTCATCCACAAACTCATGGATGAAGTCGAGTACCGGAAGCAGGGGTCGTTGAACGAGATCGTCCTCACCAAGCATCTCTGATCCGCATGGCCGAAGCGGATCCTTTGGACGGCAGGCACGCGCGCTTCGAACTGAAGACCTTGCTCGATACCAGCCGGATGCTCATCGAGAGCACCGATCTGGATTTCGTGCTGAACAACCTGTTGCTCATCTCCATGGGCAAGTTGTTCGCGCCCAAGGCCGCCATACTCCTGCGCGACCCCACCGACCGCAAGTTCCGGGTGGCCAAGAACAAAGGCCGTACGCCGTTCCACGAAGGGCAGGAACTGCCCTTGCCCGACCCCAGCACCTACGGCGACACCGTCTATCTGGACGCCTCGCATTCCGAGTTCCCCGAGCTCTTGGCGGGCAACGGGTTGCCCCATCTGTTCCAATTGCGCACCCGGGCCCAGCACATGGGGTTCCTGGTAATCGGCGACAAGGCCTCCAAGCAGCCCTACTCCGACCGGGAGATCGAATTCCTGGAGAACCTGGTCAACATTTCCGCCGTTGCCATATCCAACTCCCTGCTGGTGCGCGAGCTGAGGCAGACCAACCTGCAATTGGATCGGAAAGTGCAGGAACTGCATACCCTGTTCGATCTGAGCAAAGAGTTCAACGCCACGGTAGACCGCGACCCCATGCTGCGGGTCTTCAAGTTCGCCCTGTTGGGGCAGATGTTCATCCGGAGCTTCCTCTTCGTCAAAAAACGTCGGGCCGAAGCACCCGAGTGCTTGGTACACAACGGGTTGAAACAGTTGCCCGACGAAGCCGGCATGACCTACCTGCTGGACCTGCCCGACGGCCACCATCACGTGGGAGACCGGCTCCGGCAGGAATCCGACTTGTTGGCCGAGAACGGGTTGCAGGCGGTTGTCACCCTCAGCCTGCAGGATGAACGGGCCATTCTGGCCGTAGGGCCGCGGGCGACCGGCGACCCCTATTCCGAATCCGATTTCAATTTCCTCAGCTCCCTGGGCAACCTGGCCTTGCTGTCGGTACAGAAGACCGACCTGTTGCGCGAGCGGATCGAAAAAGAGCGCATCGAAGAAGAGCTCAGCATCGCGCGGACCATCCAGGAGCGTTTGTTGCCCAACCCTTTGCCCAAGGACGACCGCCTCGATCTGGCGGCCATGAACGTATCGAGCCGGCAGGTCGGGGGCGATTATTACGATGCCGTCCGCCGGGGCGACGAACTGTATCTGGCCATAGCCGATGTGACCGGAAAAGGCATTCCGGCCTCGTTGCTCATGGCCAACCTTCAGGCCATGTTGCACATTCTCACTCCGTTGGAGCGGGGCATCTGCGAAATCACCGGCAAGATCAACGACGTCATCTACAAGAATACGCCCAGCGACAAATTCATCAGTTTCTTCTGGGCCAGGTTCGATTCCGCCACCGGAGTATTCGAATACGTGAACGCCGGGCACAACCCTCCGTTCCTCCTGCGGGCCGGAGAGGATCCCATACCGTTGGCCGAAGGAGGCATGTTGTTGGGTGCCATGCCCACTTTCGTACCCTACAGCAGCGGTACCCTGCACTTGGGGCCGGGCGATCTGATCGCCCTGTACACGGACGGCGTATCCGAAGCCATGGACCCCGCCGATGAGGAATATGGCGAGGAACGGCTCCTGGATGTGTTGATGAAGAACCGGGTGCTTTCTGCGGCCGACATACTCAATGCCGTGGTCGAAGATGTGCGGCGTTTCACGCACGACAAATACTCCGACGACATCACCCTGTTGGTGATCAAACACCGATAGGCGTCAGAGGCGGGCCACCATGTCGTAGGTCCGGTACCGGTGCACGATGTTGCGGACGTAGGTCACGGTTTCGGAACCCCTCACGAACCCGTAGCGGGCGTCTTTGTAGTACCTGCGGTCGGACAGCTTGAGCAAGGCCTGTTCCACATCCTCCCAGCGGTCCGGGTTGCCGTTCAGGTCGGCGGCCAATCGGCGGGCGTCGGCCATGTGCCCGATGCCGGCGTTGTAGGTGGCCAAGGCGAACCGGACCTGGTTGAGCGAATCCAGGTGGGCGTAGGTCTCCAGGTGTTCCTTGAAGATACCGATGCCGGTGCGGAGGTTGGTTTCGGTATCGAAGAGGACGGAATCCGATTCGAAGCCGTTGGAATGGGGCACGATCTGCATGAGACCTACGGCACCCTTCCAACTGACGGCATCGGGGTCGAAGCCCGATTCCTGGGCCATCATGGCGACCACGAGCCTCCAGTCGACGTCTTCGTCGGTGGCGATGTCTTGCACGAGGCGATCGAACGGCGACAGGCGCCCGCCGCCTTCGCGCTCCTGCTGCACCACATAACGGAACCGGCGCACGGTGCCCGAGTTCTCGAAATAGCGGGCCCGCAGGCTGTTCATGAGTTGGGAACGGCGGGGCACGTTGTCGGACTCGCGGATGCGGAAATGATCGGCCAACCAGGCGTCCATGGTCTGGCGAAGCGCCACCGCATTGGCCCGAACCCCCCAAGCCACCTCGTTGGCGGCCGAAATGACGGGTCCTTCGGCCAGCTCCGGCATGGATTTGCGGGTGGCCAGGAACAGGTTGTCGTCGGCCACGGTGGCCGGTATGGTACCTGCGGCCACCTTGCCCATCAGCGCTTCCGTATCTATGGTTTCCGGAACAGTGACGATGCGGACATCCACGCCTTCATCCTGAAGGTCGCGCAGGGCCGTGTAATAGGACGATGAGCGCCGCACATGGACCTCCAGGCCGGCCAGATCCTGGGGGGTGCGGTAGTTTCCAGCCGCATCGGCATGCACCACCACGACCTGGCTGACCAGGTTGTAGGGTTGGGAAAACCCGATGAGGGAGGCCCGTTCGGGTGTTACCGTGAAATTGGCGGCAATCACATCGCCACGGCCGGAATTGAGCAGATCGATGGGGTGTTCGTTCTCGCCCGGGATCACCACCTCCACGCGCAGGCCGTGCTCTTTGGCGAACGCCTTCAGAAACTCGTATTCGAACCCCCGTTCCCGCCCATGGTGCAGGAAATACGAGAGGGAATTGTACCGGGTGATGAGGCGGATGACCCCTTCCTCCCGAATGGAGGCGAAGTCACGGTGGACCGGGTCCGTAATCACGATTCCAGGGTCCCTGCGTTCGTGGTACCGCCAGCCTTGGTAGGCGGCGGGTACTGCGATGATCACCGCCAGGGCGGCGAGCAACAGGGGTCGGAATCGTGTGATGGATCGGATCATGCGATCGGATTTGGTGGACGGAAACCCGCTCCGGGGAGCGGATCAGCGCGAAAAACGCCGATTAATCACTTAATATTGCTGAAGATATGCGCATGTGGCCGAAGGAAAGATTAGGATTTCCTTCGCGAAGCGCTTCCACGCCCCCACCAGGCGGCCACGATGCCGGCCAGGGTGAGCCCCATGGCGGCCCCGCTGGGCAGACCGGGCCATTCGGCGAACAGGACTGCGGCCAAGAGGGTGGCGAAAAGCGGTTCGGCCAGAATGAGGGTGGAGAGCAGCGTGGGCGGTACCGACTTGACCGCATAATTGAGGGCGCCATGACCGATGAGCTGGGCGCCGAATGCGAGCCCTAGCCCTACCGACACGGCCGGCAGCGAGAAGTCGGCCCAGGTAGTGCCCACCACCACCGCTATGGCCACGGAGGCCACCGCCGTGGTCGAATAAATGCGGGTGACCTGGTCCAGCCAGGTGCTTTTCGAGCTCATGTTCCGGCCGATGAGGATATACCCGACGAACATGCAGGCGGCGGTGAAGGCCAGCAGATTGCCGAACAGGGGGTCGGAATAGGTGGCGGTGGGGTCGCGGTCCAACCAGGCCAGGGCGATGGACCCCGTGAACGCCATGAAGACCCCGATCCAGGTGAGGCGGCTGAACCGCACCCTGAAAAAGACGGATTCGATGAGGATGAGCAGGATGGGGTGGCTGGTGACCAATACCGATGCCGACGCCACGGACGTATGGGACAGGGAGCTGATCCAGAGGGCGAAATGCGAAGCCAGGAACAGCCCGGCCAGGGCCGACCAGCCCCAGTCGCGCAGGTTGGATTTCGAACTGATGCGGCCTTGGGCATGGAACCACCAGATCGGCAGGAGCACCAAGGCGGCGGCCACCGTACGCACGGTGGTCATGGCGATGGGATCGGCGCCGGCACCCAGCCGCACCACGATGGGCGCGGTGGCGAAGGTCGCCAGCCCCAGGGCCAGAAACCCGTATACCTTCGAATCGGCCGACGGCACGGTGCCCGCTCAGCGGATGCGGTCCATGGAACGCACCAACGCCTCATCCTTGCGGACTCCGCGCCGAGCCAGCAGCAGTGCGACCGCTGCGAGCGCCACCATGCCGAACCCGATGGTTTCGGACAGCAGCCGCGTGCCTAGAGGCCCGACCGTGGTGAGCAGCCCGGTGGCGGACCCCAAAGCCAGCAATTGGAACATCAGGCCCCTATCAATCCATCGGATCTGGGAAATCCTGGTTTTGAAGGAAGCCAATGCGATGCCGGCGCACAGGGCGGCCAGCAGCAGCGCGGCCAGCCAGGCATGGCCCCACCAGACGTGGGGATCGGCCAGGAAACGGTCCCAGAGGTTGGAAAGCGGCGCTGCCGCATTGAGCAGCAGCGCCATAGCCAACCAGATGGTTTGAGGGCGTTGGATCATGCCTCAAGTTAACTCGGGATCGCGTTCCTCCGCGACCATGGCCCCATAGGCGGATGCCATGCCCTTGTCGGTACCGTACACATTCCGGTTCCAGAAACGCACGAACCGATCGAGCGTGAGGTACAGGGTGGGAACGAACACCAGGGTGAGTATGGTCGAGAAGGACAACCCCGCGATTACGGCCACGGCCATGGGGGCCCACCAGGCGGCCTGTTCCCCACCCCAGAAGAAGTAGGAGCCGAGGTTGCCGAAGAAGAGGGCCGGGTCGGTGTACAGCACCAGGAAGTCCAGGTTGAACCCGATGGCCAAGGGCACCAGACCGAGTACGGTGGTGATGGCCGTGAGCAATACCGGACGCAAGCGGGTGGCACCGGCCTTGATGAGGGCTTCGCGCAACCCGTAGCCGTCCCGCGAGCGGAGCATGTCCACGTAGTCGATGAGTACGATGGCGTTGTTCACCACCACACCGGCCAACGAAATGACCCCGATGCCGGTCATGACGATGACGAACGGCATTTGCAGGATGACGAGGGCGTACAGCACGCCGGCGATGGCCATGACCACGGTGGTCATTACGATGAGGGCTTTGGCCACGCTGTTGAACTGGGCCACCAAAGTGAAGACGATGAGCAACAGGGCGAACAGGAAGGCCGTGCCCAGGAAGGTCATGGTTTCCATCTGCTCTTCCTGCTGGCCGGTCCAGCGCATGGTGTACCCGCGGGGCAGTTCGTTCATCAACGGAGCCACCACTTCCTGCACTTCGGCCAGAACGGCGTTGGCGTTCTGCCCCGTGCGCACATCGGAAGAGACCGTGATCACCCGCTCGGTGTCTTTTCGGTTGATGCCGCCGAGTCCGTCGGCCACATACCAATCCGCCACTTCGGAAATCGGAATCTGACGGCCGCCTTCGGCCATCACGAACAGGTCGCCGACGGCTTCCAGGGAGGTGCGGTAGCGGTCTTCGAGGCGGACCACGATATCGTATTCGTCGTTGCCATCGCGGTATTTGGACGCTTCCACGCCATTGATGGCGTTGCGGACGGTACCACCCACCTTGTTCGTGTTCAGCCCGAAGGTTGCGGCTTTCTCACGATCCACCTGTACCACCAACTCGGGGCGGCGGTCGGGCAGGTCGGTATCCAATCCTTCCAATTTTTGCGATACGGGGTGGTTGCGCAATGCGGCCAGCACCTGGGCGGAAAGGGTTTCGAGCACGTCCATATCCGGCCCTACGATTTCCAGGTTCACGGCTTTACCGGTAGGCGGGCCGTTCTGGGGCAGTTCCACCACCACTTTGGCGCCGAGTGCCACTTTCTCGAACTCGCGCTGCATGTGCTCCAGCGAGGCGAACGCATCGGTCTGGCGTTTGTTGAAATCCACGAAGTTCACCACTACGGTGCCCAGGTGGGTGGAGGACGACCCACCACCCATGTCTCCGCCGGAGATTTTGGAGCCGGAAGTGGCCACCACCGATTCCACATCCTGGATGCCCGGTATGCCCTTTACCAGTTCCTCGTACTCCCGCACGATGCGGTCGGTCTCGGTGGCCAGCGTACCCACGGGGGTTTCGACCTGGATGTAGGCGTTGTTGGGAGGAATGCCGCCCGGGAATAACTCAGACCCCGCATTGAATACCACGAACATGGGCAGGCTCGAGATCAGGATGACCAATGCGCCTACGATGAGTGTGCCGGGGTGGTCCAAGGACCAATCGAGCGCTTTGATGTACCGGCGCACCAACCGCTCCATGCCCACGCGTTGCCACCAATACCCGATGGGCGCCATGGCTTTTACGTGCAGGAAATACAGCGCGACGGCCGTAATGGCCAGCATGCCCCACATGACTGGGTTGCCCAGGAAGAACAGCAGGAACAGGAAGCCGACCAAACCGGCCACGATGCGGCGGCCGCGGCGGGTCATGGGTACTTCGGCGGGCGCGCCGTCTATGCGCATGAACAAGGCGCACAAGACCGGATTGATGACCAACCCTACGAACAGGGAACTGCTCAGCGTGACGATGAGCGTGAGCGGCAGATACCCCATGAAATCGCCGATGATGCCCGGCCAGAACAGCAGGGGCGTGAACGCGGCCAGGGTGGTCACGGTACCGGATATGATGGGGAAGGCGACTTCTCCCACCCCTTTTTTGGCGGCTTCGATGCGCCCGTAGCCTTCTTCCAGATACCGGTAGATGTTCTCCACCACCACGATGGCGTTGTCCACCAGCATGCCCAGGGCCAGGATTAGCGAGAACAGGACGATCATGTTCAGGGTGATGCCCATGATGCCGAACACGATGAAGGTGAGCAGCATGGAAAGGGGAATGGCCATACCCACGAAGAAGGCGTTGCGCACCCCCATGAAGAAGAGCAGGATACCCACGACCAGGATCAGACCGGAGATGATGTTGTTCTCCAGGGAACTGACGGTGTCCCGGATGAATTTGGCCATCTCGTTGGTGATGTTGTAGGTGGTGCCCGGCGGGAAGGTCTCCTCCTCTTCCGCCATGATCCGTTTCACCCGATCGGTGATGTCGATGATGTTCTCCCCCGCACGTTTCACCACCGACAAGGTGATTACCGTATTTCCGTCCAAGCGGGCGAACGACTCGCGCTCCTTGTAGCCGAAATCCACGTTTGCCACATCGCGCAGGTAGATGGGGGTGTCGCCGGGGGCTTTCACCACGATGTCGGCCAGTTGGGTGGGGTCTTTGTATTCGCCCGGAATGCGCACCAGGAATTTTTTGGAACCCACATCCACATCGCCGCCCGGGATGGTCACATTCTCAAACCGGATGGCATCGATCACGTCCTGGAAGGCGATGCCGTAGTATTTCATGCGGGCCAGGTCCAGGTCCACATACACTTCCCGCTCCAACCCACCGGCCAGACGCGCTTCGAGCACCCCGGGGATGGTTTCGATTTCGTCCTGAAGGCGTTCGGCAACCTGCTTGAGGCGTTCCAGGTCGTAATTGCCGGCCACGTTCACCTGCATGATCGGGAACTGGGAGAGGTTGATTTCGGCCACTACCGGCTCATCCACATCGGACGGCAGGTCGGGTTTGGCCAGGTCGACCTTCTCGCGCACTTTCTGCAGCGCTTCCTCCAGGTTCACATCGGTATCGAATTCGAGCACGATGTTGGAATAGCCTTCCACCGTGGTGGAGGTCATGCGTTTCACATCCGAAATGGAGCTGAGTTCGTCCTCGATCTTCTGTGTGACGAGGTTCTCCACGTCTTCGGGCGAAACCCCCGGGTACACGGTAGATACGACCACATAGGGGATGGCGATGTCGGGCTGGGCTTCTTTGGGAAGCGAAACGTAGGTGAGCAGACCGATGATGAAAATCAGGTACATGAGTACCATGACCACGGTGCTCGAATCGATGGAGAAGGAGGACAGCCCGAACTCCTTCGCATCCAATTTGTTTGGAGTCCGACTCATTGGGCGTCCGGGCGGATGTTGAGTTTGATGGTGTTTTCGGCGAAAACGCTGCCACGGGTGACCATCAGGTCGCCGGGCTTGAGGCCGGAGGTGATGACCACCCGGTTACCCGATGCGGGACCGAGCTCCACATAGGTGGTTTTCGCCCGGGTAGTGCCGTTGTCGTCCACCACGGTGAATACCCGGTAGCCGTTCTCGTCGCGCTGCACATGCTCCTGGCTGACCACGATGGCGTTGGCGATGCGGCCGGTTTCGAGCGTGAGGGCGGCTACGAGATCCACTTTGAGGGCGGGGTCGTTCGAAGGCAGGCTCACTTCCACGTTGAAGGTGCGTGCCGCCGGATCAACCGATGTGGCCACGGCGCGCACACGGCCGGTATAGGCCTTTCCGCCGAGCAGGTCGATGCGGATGTCCACCGGATCACCGACGCGGATCTGGCCGGCGTAGCGGGCGGGCACTCCGGTTTCGATATGCAGGTTGCCGGTTTCGATCAGGCGGACCAGCGGCGTGCCGGGGGCCACGGTTTCACCCTGTTCCACATTCAGGACTTCCAGAACGCCGGCGAAAGGTGCCGTGATGGTGGCTTTCTCCAAACGAAGCTGGATGAGGTCGGCATTGGCCTGGGCCTGCCGCCATTGGTTTTCGGCGGTGAGCACGGCCAGCTCCGACCCGATACGGTCCTGGGTCCAGAGGCTTCGGGCCCGTTCGTAGGCTTCTTTGGCGGTGGAGGCGCCGGCCTTGGCGAACTCGAGCTCCTGGCGGAGGCTGCGGTCGTCTATGGTGAGGATCACATCGCCTTTGGCGAAGCGGGCGCCCGGGCGCAAGGCCACCCGGCTCACGGTGCCACCCACTTCGGCGGCTACCACGATGTCCCGGCCGGCCTTCACCGTACCCACCAGGGTCACATGGTTCACGAAGGCCGTGGTGGTCACGGTATCCACATTCACATTGATGGTACGCTCGAAGGTGGTTTCTTCGGCGGGTTCGGCCTGGCCGCCGCAAGCGACGACAGCCGGAATGATCAGCAAGGATAGAAACGGACGGAAGCGGTTCATGGGTGAAATCCGGTGGTTCAAGGACGGGTATCTACAAAGGGGACGATGCCGACCGCCAGGTCGTAGCGGGCTTTGGTGCTCAAATACTCGAACACCAGGGCGGCATAGTTGAGTTGGGCCAGGCGGTATTGGAATTCGGCTTCGGTGACATCCAGCTGCGATCCCACTCCGTTGCGGAAACGGGCCGAGGCGATGGTGTAGCCGCGTTCGGCCTGGCTCACCGCCTGCCTGCGCGAGGCGGCGGTTTCGAAGATGCGCTCCAGCGCGGTGGAGGTGGTCACCACTTCGTTTCGGGCCGACTGCTCGGCATAGCGGATGCGTTCTTCGATGACCCGGCGTTCGATATGGGCACGCTTCAGGTTGGTGACCCGGCGGAACCCGTTGAACAGCGGCACGCTCACGTTCACCGCAACCACTTGGAACCGGTTCCACTCGCTGTTGCCGGTGGCATCCTCGCCGGGGAAACGGGCATCGCCGTTGAAGGCGGCCGACCACTGCCGCTGGTACGTGAGCGAGAGCTCGGGCAGGTACCGGGTGCGAAGGGCGAAGATCTGGCGGTTCTGAAGGCGGCGTTGCACGTCCAGGGCGCGCAGGTCGCCGCGGGTGGCCGAAAGGTCGGTGCTGTCGGCGGCGGCGAAAGGCACGGCGCGGTCCACGGTGGTCAGACCGGCATTGGCCGCGTCGGCTTCGGCGAACAGATCGAAGGCCACCAGGTCTCCGCTCACCCGGAAGGGCGTATCCACCGGCAACCCCATGGCCAGGTTCAGCGCCCGGTAGGCCTCGGCCAGCGCATTCCGGGCCTCGTGGCGGGCCGGTTCCTCATTGGCCAGGAGCACTTCCAGCCGCAAGACTTCATATTCGTCCAGGGTACCGGCCGCCTGGCGGGCCCGGTTTTCGGCCAGGTTCGACTTCAACCGGGCGATGGACTGGTCGGCTTGCATGAACCGCGCTTCGGCCAACAAGACGGCATAGTAGGCCACACGCACATTGGTCACCGTGCGTTGGGCGGTGGCACGGTGGTTTTCCCGAGCCGCTTCCTTGTACACGCCTTCGCTGGCAATGCCTACGAGCGCGTCGCCCCGGAACAGGGTCTGGTTCACGGTGAAGCCACCCTGCCAGGAGTTGTCGGCGCCGAATTTCACGGGTATCAACGTGCCGGCCGGCTGACCGAAGAACTCGCCCGGCAGGAAGTTGACGGGCAGCTCGATGCTTCGGCTGTAGTTGAGCGCCGCCGTTACCGTGGGCATCACTTCGGCCCAGGTGAGGTTCACCTGCTGACGGGCATCGTCCATGGCCAATGCGGCCATGCGTAGCTCCGAGTTGTTGGCCAAGGCCGTGGCGATGGCTTGTTCGAGGGAAAGCACCGGTGCGGCGGGGGTGGGTGCTTGCGCCGCTGCGAAGGCCGGCGCGAAAGCGGCCATCAGGGCCGCCACCAATAGGGTTCGTGTCATGAGAGGAGCGGGTGTCGGAGAGCGGCGCGCTACGGATGCGCGATACGGGGTGTTGCTGGAAAAATGTGACTGCGAGTCAGTTTTTTGATGGAAGCGGTTCCAACGGGCGCAAACCGCAAAGCAGCATTTCGATGAAATTGGGGACCAAGGTATCCAAATCCAGGTCGAACAGCTTCTCTTCGGCCATTTCCTTGTGGTAGCGGTCCACGGTGAGCAGTTCGTGCATCTGCACCATACCGTTCAACCCGGCATACAGCTGCAGGGAGACCTGATGCGGGTTGATGTCGGGGCGGATGGAACCGTCCACCATGCCGATCTGCAGGGCCTTCACCACATACCGGATGATCTCGAGGCGACGGTCGCGGGTTTTGCGGAATTGCTCCGAACCGGCCACCTCCTCCATGAATTCCTGGTTGCGGCAATACAGTTCCGCATGGAAATAATTGGGATGGGTGCGGGCGTAATCGAAATACAGTTCGCCCAACCGGCGGATGAGCTCCAATCCCTTGCGGTTTTCGGCGAATACCTGGGCCAACATGCCGGCCAGGATGGTGGTGCCCCGGTCCTGGATGGCCAACAACAGGTCGGTTTTGCTGCCGAAGTACAGATACAAGGTGCCCTTGGACAACTCGGCCTCCTCGGCGATCTGGTCCATGGTGGCGGTATCGATGCGGTTGGCGAAGAAGACCCGCTCGGCGGCGTCCACGATCGCATTCCGACGCATCTCCCGCTCTCGTTCCTTTCGTTCGGCTATGCCCATCCGTTCAGGGTTCGGGTTTCTGACTTTCGGTCATAATCTACGGAGTCGTTTATCCATTAGCATCACGACAACGCCAAAGGTCGGGTAAAAGTTTCCCGTACATTGGATTTCATGACATCCCGGAAATTCGACCCTGTGGAAGGGTTGCTGCTGTTGGTGGCGCTCATCTGGGCCTTGAACTTCTCGGTGGTGAAACTGAGCCTTCCCTACCTGGACCCCATGGCCTTCAACGCCTTGCGGTTTGCGGTAGCCATCGTGCTGATGGTGGGCCTGTCGGTTCGGGAGGGCGTATGGGTGCCCATCAGAAAAGGGCACGGGTGGAGGCTGTTCTTTTTGGGCCTGCTGGGCAACACGGCCTACCAGCTTTTTTTCATCTTCGGGTTGGCGCGTACCAATTCGGCCAACGCCAGTGTCATCCTGGGTACCATACCGGTGTGGGTGGCCTTGTTCGCCCACCTGCTCAGTTCCGAAAAGCTGAACCGGACCCGGCTCACGGGCGTGCTGGTGACCACCACGGGCGTGGCGCTCATCCTGGCCGGCAGCGCCAATGTGGAATTCGATACCGGCAATCTCTGGGGCGACCTGCTGGTGCTGGGCTCGGCGGCGGTCTTCGGGCTGTACACGGTGCGGTCCAAGAACTACCTGAACCATTACGCCCCCTTGCAGCTCACCACCATGAGCATGGTGTGCGGAGGCGGCACCTTGCTGGTGGCCGGCCTACCGGCGCTGGCCCGGCTGGATTGGTCCGCCGTGCCCTGGGCGGCCTGGGTGGGTGTGCTGTTCAGCGGGCTCTTGTCCATCGGCATCTCCTATATCATATGGAACCATGCCATCCGGAAAGTGGGGGCGGTGCGCACAGCCCTGTTCCAGAACGCCGTTCCGGTGATTGCCGTGGCCATAGGCGTGGTGGTGCTCGGCGAAACCTTGCTATGGAACCAGTGGTTGGGGTCGGCCCTGGCCATCCTGGGCATCGTGGTGACGAGGCGGGGGTGAGGGAACCCCGATTTTCCCCGACTTTCCTATCTTCGACCATTCCGACTCCGACCGTACCCGAATCTTCCGCCATGCGCTTGAAACCCATCCTGTTTTTGCTGTTTCTGACCCTCTGCAGCGGTCTGCACCTGGCCATACCGGTGCACGTGGCGGCCCAATCCGCCAACCAACTCCAAACCCAGATGGACGCCATGCGCCAGGAGTTGGCCAAACGGGGCCTCACGGAGAACGAAGTTCGGGCCCGTCTGATCCAGCGGGGCATCATTCTGGAGAACATCCCTCCCAACGAGATCTCCAGATATCAGACCCAGATCATGGAAGTGATCGCCGAGTTGGAGGCGGAAAAACGGGGCGAAACGCCACCCGGAACGCCGACCACCGGCACCAATACCCGGCGCGACCCCAACGCCACCGAAGAGTCGGAAGAGGAGGAAAGCGAGGAAGCCCGCAGGAGACGTCTGGAGCGGGAGAAGGCCGTAGCCGATTCCATCGCCCTCATGGCCTCCATACCCGACATCTACGGGCACACCTTCTTCCTGGACGGCTCGCTGAAGGCGTTCAACACGATGGATGCCGTGCACGCACCCGACAGTTATGTCATCGGGCCGGGCGACAAGCTCCGGGTCACCATTTTCGGCGTGTCCCAAGCCGACCTGCAATTGGAGGTGAACCCGGCCGGGTTCGTACAACCGGCCCAGAGCGGGCGCATCTTCCTGCAGGGCATCACCTTGGGCCAGGCCCGGGAGTTGTTGAAGCAGCGCCTGTCCAACTCCTACACCTTCCGGTCCGACCAGATCGCCGTTACCATGCAGGTTACCCGTACCGTGACCGTGCAGGTATTGGGCGAGGCCCGCAAACGGGGTACCTATGCCGTTTCTCCGTTGAACAGCGCCTTCAACGCGGTCGCTTTGGCCGGCGGACCCGACTCCATCGGCACCGTGCGTCGGATCGAATGGGTACGGGGCACCACGCGGCGCACCTTGGATCTGTACGGCATGCTGTCGGACCCCACGCTCAACACGCAACTCGACCTCCAATCGGGCGATGTGGTGTTCATACCACCAGCGGGGCCGTTGGTCCGGGCCGAGGGTGCGGTTCGGCGGCCCATGCGGTATGAGATGATACCCGGAGAAACCGTAGCCGACCTGATCCGCTTCGCCGGCGGGTTGGACCAAGACGCGAATCCGGATATCATCCAGATCCAGCGGTTCGAACGGGGCGAATCCGTCCTCATCGAAACCACATTGGATGGAAATTTCCCCCTTCGGATGGGCGACATCGTTCGGGTGCGGCGCAACCGGGCGGACGTATCGGCCAAGATCGGTGTGGGCGGTGCGGTCTTCTATCCCGGTTATTTCGGGTTCAAGCCCGACATGACCGTAGCCGACGCACTGGATTTGGCCGGCGGGTTGCTACCCGGCGCCAACAACCGGGCCTATCTGGAACGGCGCGAATTGACCGACACCACCCAGGTCTCCTTCATCGCGATCGACCTGTTCTCCGAGGCGGGCAAACGCACCCCGCTGCGCCCCAACGACCGCATTTCGGTGTACGACCGTGCCCTGTACTCGAACGTGGGCGAAGTCGGCATTTCCGGTGCGGTGAAACAGTACGTGCGGCTCGGGTTCTCCGACGATCTGCAAGTCTCCGACCTCGTGATCCAGGCCGGTGGCGTGGTGGTTGGTGCGGCGCTGAACCGGGTGCAGGTATTCCGCACGAACATCTACCCGGACAAACCCTCCGAACTGGTGGATCTGGTCATCCAGCTGGGGGCCGATTACCGGGTCATCCATCCCGAAAATTTCAAACTGCAACCCTACGATGAGATCGTGATCCGCCTCACGCCCGGGTTCCAGCTCCGGCGAACCGTAGAGATCAACGGGGAGGTGAACTACCCCGGCAGCTACACCCTCGAAAACCGGCAATTGCACCTGAGCGACCTCATCACCAAAGCCGGCGGCCTGCGCGACCAGGCCGATCCCATAGGTGCCACGCTGTTCCGGACCTACGGCAACCGCGGGTTCATCGTAACCAACCTGAACCAGGCCTTGCGCAACCCCCGGAGCGCCACCTTCGATCCCATCCTGATGGCGGGCGATGTGATCAACATCAACCGGCGGGAAAACACCGTCACCATCCAGGGCGACGGCGTCCGTTTGGGTTTCGCCGTGAGCGACTCCCTGTTGGGTTCGGCCAAAGTGAACGTGACCTACCAGGGTGAGAAGAGCGCCCTCTGGTACATCGAGCGGTATGCGGGCGGGTTCCAGGAACGCGCCGACAAACGCTCGGTTACCGTAACCCTCAAGAACGGCCAGGTATTGGCCACGCGCAGGTTCCTGCTGTGGAACCGGTACCCCGACGTACAATCCGGTGCTACCATCAATGTGGAAATGAAACCGGAGGAAGTGCGGACGGAAGGCAGCAATGTGGATTGGGACCAGATCTACAACCGTACCCTGCAAAGCACCACCACCTTGCTCACGCTGCTCGTCCTCATCCGTCAATTATGATAACCCCTGGTTCCATCCGAGAAATGACCTTGCAAGAAGTCGGGGCCTGGGTCAACGGCTTCATCCGCTTGTGTTTTGCGGAAAAATGGTTGTTTCTGAAAGTGTGGGTACCCGTGGTGACCCTCACGATCGTGTATGTGATGGGCAGCACGCCCGAATACGCCGCAAGCACCAAGATCCTGCCCTACAAATCGGAACGTTCCATGCTGGGAGGGTTGAGCGGGTTGGCCGGCCTGGCGGGCATCAATCTGCCTACGGGTGGCAACCAGGTGCTCACCTCCGACCTGTACCCGGAGGTGGTGGGCACCTTCACCTTCCGTTCCGAGCTCGCGGCCACCCCCTTGCGTTTCACCGACGGCACCCGAACCTATCAGCATCATTTCGAGCAGGTCCAACGGCCTTCTTTAATGGATAAGGTGGAGTATTGGACCATCGGCATTCCCTACCGGTTGCGGCAGAAGCTGCGCGGTCCGCAACCGACCCAACCGCAGGTGTTCGATTCGACCATGGTGCGGCACACCGAGCTGTACCTGGATCTGATCGAAGGCATGGGTGAGCGGATCTCGGTGTATTACGACCGCAAAACCACCATGCTCACCATCACGGCCAAAATGCCGGATCCGGTAGCCGCCGCCGCACTGGCCAAGGCCACCGCAGACCAGCTCATGCGGGTGATCATCGATTTCGAATCGAGGAAAGCCTCCGACCAGGCCGAATTCCTGGAGCAGCAGCAGCAGAAAGCCGAAGCCCGGTACAAGAGCGCGCAACGGGCGCAGGCCCTCAACCAAGACCGGAGCCGGGGCACGGTGTACGCCTCCGACCAGCTCGAGCAACAGCGGTTGGCCAGCGAATTCACCCTGGCCTTCGACCTGTACCGTACCATCACCCAGCAGTTGGAAGCCGCACGGGTGAAACAGCAGGAAGACACACCGGTGCTTACCGTCATTGAAGAGGCCGTCATTCCCAATCGGGCGGTGTTTCCCCGGAAAACATGGAGCGTGATGCTCATGTTCGTGCTCAGCACGGTGTTGACCATGGGGTATCTGCTCGTGCGCGGACAGTCCCGCGCCACCGATTTGTGATCCGCCAAAGCGCCACCTATTTCGCCGGGCGCATCATCCCGGGGTTGGTCAACCTGGTGTCCTTGGCCTACTACGCCCGAACCCTGCCGCCCGACGAATACGGATTCTATGGATTGGTGATGTCCATCGTGGGTATGGCCAATGCCATCGGGTTCCAATGGCTCAATCTGAGCCTGCTGCGGTTCATCCCCACAGACCAGGAGCAAGGCGGGGCGTCCATGCTCAATTCGGGCATCCGTACCTACGGCCTGTTGGTAGCCGCGGCCGTAGTGGTGGCGGGCGTGGGGTGGCTCGCCATAGGCGATGCCGGGGCACGGGTCATGATCCTGGCGGTTACCGGTCTGACCATCGCGCAATCCTGGTACGACCTGAACCTGACGGTCGTGAACGTTCGGCAGGAAGCCATACGCCATGGCCTCGTGTCGGCCACCAAAGCCTTGGTGGCGTTCGGTCTGGCCTATGTGCTCATCCGCATCGGGTGGGGTGGTACCGCCGTGGTGGTCGGCTTGATAGCGGGGTTGCTCCTGGCGACCACCGGTGCGCGGCAGGGATTGCTCCGCGCCGTCACCGGGCCATTCGACCGGGGCCAGGTGGGGCGGTTCCTACTGTACGGCATACCGCTCAGCCTCACGTTCATGCTGCACCTGGCGGTGGATGGCGGCAACCGGCTGCTCTTGCGCCAGTTCATGGGGTATGCCGCCGTAGGTACCTATTCGGCGGCGTACGACCTCACCAACCAGTCGTTCGGCGTGTTGCTCAACGCCGTACACCTGGCCGCCTACCCGGCCTTGCTGCACCTCATCGAGAACAACCGCACCGCCGAAGCCGCCCGCCACATGCGCGAGTTGTTCCACACCTTGCTGCTCATCGTGTTGCCGGTATCCGCCTTCGCCGTGCTCCATGCGGAAGGCCTGGCACGGCTCGCCTTCCACGACAACTTCCAACCCATCACCGTCACCTTGGTCCCGTTCATGGTGTTCATCGTGGGGGTGTGGGGGTTCAAGGCCTTTTATCTGGATTACGCCTTCCTGATCAGTCGGAAAACCCTGTTGCAGGTCATACCGGTGGCGGTCACGGTGGCCGCCAACCTGGGGTTGGGGTGGTACCTCATTCCCGTTCTCGGGTTGCCGGGAGTGGTGTATGCCACCTCGGCGGCCGTATGCATCGGTACGGCGGTGGCCTGGGCCTTGGGCCGGCGCCTGCATCCGTACGCCCAACCCGGAGCCGACAGCCTCAAGATCGCACTGTCCACCGGTGTCATGGCCGGCGTTTCCCTTCTGTTGCCCGCCCTCGACGGCATGGTCGGTTTGATGCTGCATGGTGCCGTGGCCGGCATCAGTTTCGTCGGCATGTTGCTGGCCACCGATACCATGCGGTTCAGGGAGCGATTGTTGCCGATTTTGATGCGAACCATGCGCCGTTGACCACCCACCGTGCTGGAATTCACCGCCCTACTCCTCTGGCTGCTGTTTTATGCCAACCTCCGGCTCTCCGGAGATGCGCTGTTCCCGGCCTCGGTGTTCACGTTCGTGTGGGCGTTCTGCATCACGGCGTTATGGGTTTTGGGAGATGTGTTCTACGCCATCGGCGACTTCACCCTGCTGCTGTATCTGCTCGGCGCGGTCATGTTCACCCTGGGTTCGCTCATCGCCCTCACCGGCACCGGGATCGACCCGGCACCGGTGGTCCCCTTCACCGATGAGCAGCATTGGAGGATCCGGCGGGTGCTCGAGGTCCTTCTCATCGCTTGTGCCGTAGCCCTGCCCCTGTACCTGGGCGTGGTTTGGGCTGAAATCGACTTCACGAATCCGCAAAGCCTCACCCGCCTGCGGAACATGGACCTGAACGCGGAAATCGAACGGGGTCCGCTCGAAATCATCCTCAGCAATTTCGTGGTGCTCTCCCTGTTCGTGGCCTACGCCTATGCCCATCTGCACCGCACGGCCTTCGACCTGAAATGGCAATACCGGCTCTCCGTACTCCTGTTCATCATCTATGGCAGCGCCCTGGCCAACAAGGGCAACGCCATCCTGTTGGTGCTCACCGTGCTGGTCATCGAATTCAAAAAAGCGGGTAGCATCAATTTCCGGAAACTGGCCGGCATCGTCGGTTTCGTGTTCGGCTTCTTCCTCTTGGGCCTCTTCTATGTGAACTTCTCCTACCTGCAACTGGAATGGAGTGCCGAAACCATGACCTATCTGTTCGATGCCGTAATGGGATATGCCTTCGGCGGCGTGGTCGGGTTCGACAACATCATGAAGAATCCCGACCAGTTCATCTCGAACCACAGCATCCTGCGGTTCTTCTGGGAAACGGCCAACAAATTCGGCGCCAATTACCCCATACCCAGCCTGCATGCCGATTTCAGCCAGGTTTCCGATACCCAGGAAGGGAATGTCTATACCTTCTATTTCGCCTACTACATGGATTTCGGATGGGCGGGTGTGGCCCTCATATTGGCGTTCCTGGGGTTCCTCACCACCAAATTCTATGTGAGGGCCCGCCCCGAGAACCCGGCCTTCCTCATCATCTACGCCACCTTCATCACCGGTCTGCTCTTCAGCATCTTCAACGAGCAGTTCTTCCTCCGGCTCAACCAATATGTGAAGCTCTCGATGTTCCTCTTCGCGTTGTACTACGTGGTACCCCGGATCCGACTCAGACCGCCGGACCCATGAACCTGGCCGCATTCACCGGATCCGAACGGAACCCGAGTTCCCGGTTCCGCCTCCGGCAGTTGATGCCGGCCTTGGGGCAAGCCGGCATCCGGGTAACCGATTTCGGTGCCCGGTTCGACACCTTTCCGCCGGCCACCCGCTGGGTGCGCCCGTTCTGGGCGGCCGCCACGTTGGCCTCGCGCCTGCCCCAGGTGGTGCGTAGCCACCGGTACGATGCCGTATTCCTGCAGCGGGAAATGCTGTCCACCTTCCGCACCTGGGAACCCATTACCGGCCGGCCCCGCCTGTTCGATGTGGACGACGCCATCTTCCTCTACCGGGAGGGGCGGTTCGCCCGCAGCATCGCCGCCGGGTGCGACCTGGTGATCGCCGGAAACACCTACCTGGCCGATTGGTTCGCAAAAAGTCATACCCACATCCGCATCATACCTACCGCGGTGGATACCGACCGCTTCGTGCCAGGCGCGCTCCCCGGCCGACCCGTGATCGGCTGGTCGGGCTCGAGCAGCGGGTTGTCCTATCTGTATGCCCTGGAAGCTCCCTTGGCCGCCGCATTGGCCGCCGTGCCCGATGCCGTTTTGCGGGTGGTGTGCGACCGACCCCCGGTTTTCCGCAGCATTGCGCCGGAACGGGTCGAGTATGTGAAATGGTCGCCCGAGGCCGAGGTTTCCGCCATCCAAGGCATGACCGTGGGCCTGATGCCCCTGGACGACACCGCCTGGAGCCGGGGCAAATGCGCCTACAAGATGCTGCTGTACATGAGCTGCGGCGTACCGGCCGTGGTGTCGCCTGTAGGCATGAACACCGATGTGCTGGGGCAGGGCGAGGTCGGTTTCGGGCCCACCGGCGCCACTGCCTGGACTGACGCCATCGTGACCCTCCTTCGGGAAGCCGCCCTACGCGACCGCATGGCCCGCAACGGCCGCCGGTTGGTGGAACAACGGTATTCCATCCACGCCGTGGCGCCCCAGGTCGCGGCAGCCATCCGATCGGTGGTGCCATGAACGTCTGCCATGTGGTCACCAGTCTGGATGCGGGGGGCGCCGAGCAGGTGCTCTACCGCCTCTGCCTGAACACGCACGGCGTTCGGCATACCGTCGTCTCCCTGCGCGACCGGGGCGTCTATGGCGCCCCGCTGGAGGCGGCCGGCGTTCAGGTGCATACGCTCGGCTTGAAACCGGGCCGGCTTACCTGGGCGGCCGTGCGCAGCCTTTACGGCCTGCTGAACCGGTCGCGGCCCGATGTGGTGCAGACATGGATGTACCACAGCGACCTGCTCGGCGGCTTGGTGGCCCGCGCGGCCGGCATCCGTTCCGTGGTCTGGGCCATACATAATTCCCGGTTGGTGCCGGGCAAATCGGCCGACCTCACCATCCGCATCGCCCGACTCAACGCCTTCCTGTCGCGCCATGTGCCGGCCGCCATCATCGCGTGCGGCATCGCCGCCCGCGATTCCCACATCGAGGACGGCTACATGCCCGGGAAATTCCACGTGGTACCCAACGGGTACGACCTGGACATCTTCAAGCCCGACCCCGATGCCCGCGAACGGGTCCGTTCCGAATTGGGGCTGGAAGCCGGCATACCGGTCATCGGTTGTGTGGCCCGGTTCGACCCCATGAAAGACCACGCCACCCTCCTGGCCGCGGCCGGGCTGCTGGTGGCACGCGGCATCCGGTTCCAGCTGCTGCTGGTCGGTGCCGGTATGGATGGGCATAACCCGGAATTGGCCACCATGATCCGGAACGCCGGCGCGGAGGCCCACGTCCGCTTGTTGGGACCGCGCACCGACATCCCCGCCGTCATGAACGCCCTGGATCTGCATGTGCTGTCCAGCATGCGCGAGGCCTTTCCCAACGTGCTGGCCGAAGCCATGGCCTGCGGCGTGCCCTGCGTGACCACCGACGTGGGCGATGCCGCCCACATCGTAGGTCCGCATGGCCGGGTGGTACCCCCGGGCGATCCGGCCGCCTTGGCCGAAGCCTTGGCCCTGGCATTGGTCCGACCGGCCGATTCCGACGCCTGCCGCCGGCACATCGCCGAGAATTACTCCATCGGGCGCATGTGCCATGGGTATCTTTCGGTCTGGAAGCATATTCATGAATCGAGTTGACCCCGCTCCCCGCATCCTGTTCACGGCGAACACGGCCTGGTGCCTGTACAATTTCCGCGCAAAGCCCATGCAGGGGCTGTCCGAGGCCGGTTACGCCATCGCCGTGCTGGCTCCGAAAGACGAATACTGGCCCAAATTGACCGATATGGGGGTTTCGGTCCATGAAATCCCCATCGACAGCCGCGGAACCAACCCCCTGCGCGACCTGGCCACGTTTTTCCGGTTCTGGCGGGCCTTCCGGCGTCAGAAGCCCGCGCTGGTGTTCAATTACACCATCAAATCGGTCATCTATGGGTCATTGGCGGCCCGCATCTGCGGCATCCCCTCCATCGCCGTCATATCCGGCCTGGGCTACACCTTCATCAATCGGGATTGGCGGTCGGCCATATCCAAACGGCTCTACCGGTTCGCGCTGAGATTTCCGGACGAAGTCTGGTTCCTCAATCATGACGACCACGAGGTGTTCCAGTCGGAGAACCTGATCGGAAACCGGCCGGTGCATGTGCTGGATGGGGAAGGGGTGGATACGGTGCATTTCGCCCCACGCGAAACCGGTGGGGACGGGGGCGGACCCGTTTTCCTGATGATATCCCGCCTGTATTGGGACAAAGGCGTGCGGGAGTTCGTGGAAGCCGCCGCCGAGGTACACAAAACGCATCCGGAGGCGCGGTTCCATATTCTGGGGCCCTTGGGCGATGTGGCGGCCAGCGCCGTGCCCGCCGAAACCGTGAAACGATGGGAAGACGCCGGCCATATCCGGCATTTGGGCTCCACCACCGATGTGCGCCCCCATATCGCCGCCGCCGATTGCGTGGTGCTGCCTTCCTACCGCGAGGGGTTGTCCCGTTCGCTGTTGGAAGCCGCATCCATGGGCCGGCCCATCATCACCACCGATGTGGTGGGGTGCCGCGAGGTGGTGGACCATGGCGTGAACGGCCTGCTCTGCCGCCGGGCCGACAGCGCCGACCTGGCCGCCCGCATGCGGGAGTTCCTGGACCTGCCCGAATCGCGCCGCAAGGAAATGGGAGCCGCCGGCCGTGCCAAAGTGCTGGCCCGGTTCGATGTGGACCTGGTAGTGCGGATGTACCTGGAACGGGTGGCGGCCTTGTTGGACCGCAGGAGCTGAGCCCTACACCCGGCTCCCGCCGCTGAGCAGGTACAGCACCGCCATGCGCACGGCAAGGCCGTTGGTCACCTGGTCCAGAATGAGGGCGCGGGGGTGGTCGGCCACCTCGCTCTGCAGTTCCACGCCCCGGTTGATGGGACCCGGATGCAGGATGACGAAATCGGGGTACTGTTCGAGATGCCTCATGCGGATGCCGAACCGTTCGTGGTATTCGCGCAGGCTGGGGAAGAGGGCTCCGTCCTGCCGTTCCATCTGGATGCGCAGGGCCATGGCGGCGTCGCAGTCGCGCAGGGCTTCGTCCAGGTCATAGGTCACGCGCACGCCCAACTCTTCCACGAAGGGCGGCATCATGGTCTTGGGGCCGCATACCGTCACTTTCGCACCCAGCTTGGTGAGACCGATGATGTTGGAACGCACCACCCGGCTGTGGGTGATGTCGCCTATGATGCTCACCCGCAAGCCTTCGATACGGCCGAAATGCACCAGCAGGGAGTACATGTCGAGCAGGGCCTGGGTGGGGTGCTCATGCGCCCCGTCGCCGGCATTGATGATGGCCGCCGGCACGCATTTGGTGAGGAAATGGGCCGCACCCGGACTCTCATGTCGCACCACCACCATGTCGATCTTCATGGATCCGATGTTCCGGATGGTGTCTTTCAGCGATTCGCCCTTTTTGGTGCTGCTGGTGGCGGCCGAGAAATTGACCACGTCGGCACCCATGCGGCGCTGGGCCAGTTCGAAGCTGATCCGCGTGCGCGTGCTGTTCTCGTAGAACAGGTTCACGATGGTTTTGTCGCGCAGGGTGGGCACCTTGGGTACCGGCCGCTCCAGAATTTCGCGGAAGGTGCGGGTCTGCTCGAGCACATGGCGGATGTCGGCCGCGGAATAATCGGCCAGACCGAGCAGATGGCGCTGGTTGAAGACGTAGTCGCCCATGCTCACGCGCCCTCCGTCACGACCACGCCGTCTTCGCCATCCAGTTCGGCCAGGCGCACCTGCACCCGCTCGGTGGTGTAGGTAGGCACGGTGATGCCCACGAAATCGGCGGATATGGGCAACTCCCGATGACCGCGGTCCACCATGCAGCAGAAGCGCAGCCGGTGCGGCCGGCCGAAACTCATGAGGGCTTCCATGGCGGCCCGCACCGTTCGGCCCGTGTAGAGCACGTCGTCCACCAGGATGATGTCCAACCCGTCCAGATCGAAGGGAATCTCGGTGATTTTGGCCGTAGGTACTTTGTCCAGCGAGCGGAAATCGTCGCGGTAGAAGGTGATGTCCAACACACCCAGGGGCACCTCAACCCCGCGGAACTCGCGAATACGGTCTCGGATGCGCTTGGCGATATACACGCCACGGGTCTGCATGCCGATGATGGCCAAAGGGGATAGGTCGTCGTAGGGCTCCGTGAATTGCTGAGCGAAGCGCCGGATGGTGCGGTCGAAATCGTCGGCGTGGAGAAGACGGGAGGGCATCGGTTGGATAAGATAAGACGGCTGACGGCTAACGGCTAACGGCGGAGCGCACGGATCAATCCATACAACAGGGCCGATTGCCGATCGCACATGGTGATGATGGGTGATGCGATCTCTTCCCGGGTCAACCCCAATTTCACACTCAACTGAAGTTGGGTATGCAATTCTTTGCACGAACCGGAAGCGTAGGTCAGGAATTTGGCGAATTCGGCATCACTATACCTTCCCGCTCCTTCGGCGATGTTGGATGGTATGGAAAACATGCAACGGATCATTTGGGACCGGATGTCTCTGTCCCGAATCCGGCTGATTACCGGATATGCCGCCACATTCAGTTCAACGGCATGTTGGTATGCCATCAGTTCTTCCAACTTGGAATACGACATGGAAATCCGGCTTGGGGGTGCTTGGTATCTTCTACCGATAGAGGCCCCTGAAGCCGCTACCTGACACATCTTGTTCAAATTCCGGAACCATTGTGACTCCGTCTTATCCGTCGGCGGTCGGCCGTAAGCCGCAAGCCGCATTTTTCCTCGACCGCGACGGCACGCTGAATATCGACCACGATTTCGTGCACCGGCCCGAGCAGTGGGACTGGTGCCCCGGCGCCATCGAGGCGGTGAAATGGATGAACGACCACGGCTTGCTGGTGGTGGTGGTGACCAACCAGAGCGGGGTGGCCCGGGGGCGGTTCACCCTGGAACAGGTGGAGGCCCTGCATGCCCACGCCGATGCGGAGCTGGCCCGGCACGGAGCCCGGGTGGATGCCTGGTATGTGGCTCCCTGGCATCCCAAGTTCCACGAGGGGCTGGATCCGGCCCTGCTCGACGAACGCAAGCCCGGAACGGCCCTGTTCCGCCAAGCGGCCGAACGCTTCGGCATCGATTTCGGGCGCTCCTGGATGGCGGGCGACAAGACCAGCGACCTGGAACCCGCCCTGGCCCTGGGCATGCGGCCCTTGTACCTGGCCACCCGCCATCATGCCGGTCAGGACCGGGAGTGGATCCGCCGGAACGGGATTCCCACGCATGCCACCCTGTGGGAAGCGGTCCGGGAATCGGTCATCCCTTCGTACCTTTGACTCCCCGTCAACCAACTACCACCCACCACCTACCCTTTCCCGTGAACATCCACGAATACCAGGCCAAAGAACTTCTCGCCCAATACGGTGTGGCCGTACCGGCCGGCATCGCCGCTTTCTCTGTGGAAGAGGCCGTTGCCGCAGCGAATGAACTGAAAGCCAAGGGCGCTACCCTGTTCGTGGTGAAGGCGCAGATCCATGCCGGCGGTCGCGGCAAGGGCCGCACGGTGAAAAGCGGCGCCAAAGGCGTGATCCTGGCCCGCAGTGTGGATGAGGTGAAAGCCGCCGCCGAAAGCCTGCTGGGCGATGTGCTGGTCACCATCCAGACCGGCCCCGAAGGCAAACAGGTGAACCGCCTCTACATCACCGACGGGGTGGACATCGCCAAGGAATTCTACTTGGGCATGCTGCTCGACCGCAGCCGGTCCCAGAACGTGATCATGGTCTCCACCGAAGGGGGCGTGGAGATCGAGAAAGTGGCCGAAGAGACGCCTGAGAAGATCATCAAGGAATGGGTGGAACCGGGTCAGCCCCTGTTCGCCGCCCAGGCCCGCCGCCTGGCCTTCGCCCTCGGGTTGGAGGGCGACGCCTTCAAGAAGGCCGTCAAATTCATGCAACAGCTGTACAAGGCCTTCGAGGCTACCGACGCCTCCATCATCGAGGTGAATCCCCTGGTGCTCACGCCCGACAACGACATCATCGCGCTCGACGCCAAGATCAATTTCGACGAGAACGCCCTGTACCGCCAGCCCGCCATCGCCGCCCTGCGCGACGAGAGCGAGGAGAATCCCTTCGAGCTCGAGGCCGGCAAGTACAACCTGAACTACATCAAGCTCGACGGCAACGTGGGCTGCATGGTGAACGGAGCCGGCCTGGCCATGGCCACCATGGACATCATCCAGCTGGCCGGCGGTCAGCCCGCCAACTTCCTCGACGTGGGTGGCGGCGCCAACGTGGAGACCGTGAAGAACGGCTTCAAGATCATCCTGGGCGACCCCAACGTGAAGGCCATCCTCATCAACATCTTCGGGGGCATCGTGCGCTGCGACCGCGTGGCCAACGGCATCGTGGAAGCCGTGAAAGACCCCGAGATCGCCGCCAAAGTGGCCCAGGTGCCCATCATCGTGCGCCTTCAGGGCACCAACGCCGAAGAGGCCAAAGTCATCATCGACAACTCCGGCCTCAACGTGGTCTCCGCCGTGCTGCTCAAGGAAGCCGCCGAAGCGGTGACGCAGGCGCTGGCCTGATCACAAACCCTCCTGCCGCCCTGCGATGAAACGCAGGCGGCCCCCGGTGAACAGCGCATCCTCCTCCAGGGCGATGCGCACGTCGCCCCAGCCGCGCCAAGAAGGTAGCATGGCACTGCGGATCGCAGTATGTTGCCATGTGTTTATGAACCATACACTACACAGAGGTATGAGAGTACACCTCAACCCCTTGTTATGGGCGCTTTTGTGCGGCTTGGTATGCACCCACCCGGTTTCCGCCCAGTATTATGACCTGACCGTGGGCACGGAACGGCATTTCTACAACTGTTTCGGACTAACGTCCGGCTGCGTTGCTCTTGATGGCGAAAATGTGGTTGGAATCGAAAAAGTGCAGTCTGAAACGGTTCTTAATGGAATCACTTGGTCGGTCGTTTCATGGATGACCTGGCGCGATTGGTGGAGCATGAACCCCGCCTATTTCACGGAAGAGAATTCGAATCACCAATCCTTTCATTTGTACAGGATGGAAGGATCACGACTCTTGGAGTTTCTGGATGGACAGGAAGTCGTTCGATTTGATTTCGAGTTGACCACAGGCGATTCTCTGGCGCCACACTTCGCCAGGTTTGAACTAGTTGGGCCGTTTGATTCTAACCCGTACAACGCATCTGATTTTGGATTGCCCTCCGTTGTCAGATTGGATACCGTAATCGCATTTCCGGATGGAATCGATCGGCGCATCATATGGGCTGATGATCCTGTAACGTCCAATCAGGCGATGGATCTTCTTCCGACGGGCAGGCAATTTGTAGATGAAGTGCTAGTGGAGGGGGCAAACGTGTTTTTTCCGGGCGATTTTCCGGAGATATATCGTCCCTATCGCCCCTATTACTACATCGAAGATGTAGGGGTATTCCGCACGCCGGTGAATCACCGTGGAATGATTATGACCGGATATAAGAACAAATCCGGGATTTTTCGAGGATGGATGCTGCCAGTATCTACGTCTATCCCACCCAAAACGGATCAACCGACGAGCGTAGTTCTGCACCAGAACTACCCCAACCCCTTCAATCCTTCCACGCAGATCCGCTGGACGCTCGACACCGCCCGCCAGACACGGCTGAGCGTCCACGACCTCCTGGGTCGGGAAGTGGCGGTTCTGGCGAACGGCGTGATGCCGGCCGGGTCGCATCAGGCGGTCTTCGACGGCGCCGGGCTGGCTTCGGGGATCTACCTGGTGCGCCTGCAGGCGGACGGCACGGTGCGGACGCTGCGGATCACGCTGATGAAATGAGGCCCGACCCCTCCTGGTGCGGATCATCGCGATTTGACATATAGCAGGTGTTTCACTATGCTAAAAGAGTCTACGTCACTATTTATGCATGCTTCGACCTCTCCAAGTCTCCCGTTTCGATTCTTCGCGCTTTTGCTGATTATTGCGGTAGCTGGTTGCGATTGGTTTGGGGAAGATCATGTAGAGCGAAGCCCATGTAGCCTTGATGGATACCCATCATTCAGCCAATTTCAGGATTTCATGGATTTCGGTTGTGAAAAAGGATTTTATATATATACGGCAGATAAAACCAAAATTCAGTGGACGCGCAACCGTAATTTTGTATCCATTGAATTTATTGAAGAAATTTCACAAGAAAACTTGATGAGAATTCTAAATGAGTACGATTTATTATATCATAGTAATGCGTATTCCGTCAAACATGTTTTGGCACGAGTCGTCAATAAACCAGCAGAGAATTATTATACCACCTATGGAGATTCAACCCTAAATCACCTAGGCAACCGACCGGAAGTGAAGTATGCCCTCCCGGTCTTTCTTAATAAATACGGGCAAGCTCTTATGCTTGCCGATCGCATCCTAATCACGTTTAAAGATGAGGTATCCGAGGAGCGGGAATTGGCAATATTGGACAGTTTGATGGCTATCGATCACCTATTGCGGATGCCCTTCATAGAACCGCCCTATCTTTTGCGAACATCCAAAGCATCGCGACTAGACCCGCTGTCACTTGTAAATCACTATACGGAAACTATTGCTTCGATTGAGGCCGCAGATCCTGTATTCGCATTTATTCTAGACTAAATAAAAATCCATTAGTACAAGGCATGTAACATTCAATAATCATGAAAACTATGAAGCCATGTTCAGTAGTATGTTTGATGCTTCTGTCAATTCCATTTGTGGTATTTGCGCAAAATAATAACGCAAATTACTACCACTACTATTATGGAAAGCAGGTTGCCCTCGAAATCGTTCCTAACCGGTATGTGCTGGTATATGATGTAGCAGTTGAGCGATCTTTAGT
>JANJTJ010000039.1 GCA_024711145.1 Balneolales bacterium | reverse complement strand
AGCGCTTTTTGGCCCCCATTCGGAATACTTCCTACCTTTGGGAACCGTCTTCGAAAATCACGTTTCAACCCGATATGTCATCCCAGCCTACCTCGCTCAGCTCCCCGTTCTACAAGGAGCCCGGCCCCAAATTGGACGCCGAATCGCCTTTCGAATCCATGATGGAACGGTTCCGGTTCGCGTCCGACCTGCTCGGACTCGACGAGGGCATGTTCAAGTATCTGTCGAGCCCTGTCAAACAGGTGATCGTCTCCATCCCGGTCATCATGGACGACGGCCGCATCGAGGTCTTCGAAGGTTACCGGGTAATCCACGACGACGTGCTCGGGCCTGCGAAAGGGGGCATCCGCTACGCGCCGGATGTGAACATCGACGAAGTGAAAGCCCTGGCCGCCTGGATGACCTGGAAATGTGCCGTGGTGAACGTACCCTTCGGCGGTGGCAAGGGCGGGGTCCGGTGCGACCCGCGCAAATTGAGCATGGGCGAATTGGAGCGCCTCACCCGCCGCTACACGGCCGCCCTGTTGGATGTCTTCGGGCCCGACCAGGACATCCCCGCGCCCGACATGAATACCAACGAGCAGGTGATGGCGTGGATCATGGACACCTACTCCATGCATGCCCGCAAAACCGTTACGGCCGTAGTGACCGGCAAACCCATCCTGCTGGGCGGGTCCAAAGGCCGCAAGGAAGCCACCGGCCGCGGGGTGGTGACCACCGTATTGGCCGCCATGGGCAAGATGGGGCTCACCGCCAACCGCAGCACCACCGTGGTGCAAGGGTTCGGGAATGTGGGCTCCGTATCGGCCGTGCTCATGCATGAGCTCGGTTCCAAGGTGATCGGCATTTCCGATGTCTCCGGCGCCTATTTCAATGAGGATGGCATCGATATCCCGGCCGCGTTGGCTTATAGCCGCAGCCATGGCAACACCTTGGAAGGATTCACCGGTGGTACCCCCATCTCCAACCAGGAATTGCTCGAACTGGAATGCGATGTGCTCATTCCGGCCGCCAAGGAAGACCAGATCAACAAATACAACGCCCCCAACATCAAGGCCCGGATCATCGCCGAAGGTGCCAACGGCCCCGTTACGGCCAACGCCGACAAGATTCTGGACGACAAAGGCATCCTCATCATTCCCGACATCCTGGCCAATGCCGGCGGGGTCACCGTCTCCTATTTCGAATGGGTGCAGGACCGCCAGGGCTACTTCTGGACCGAGGAGCGCGTGAACCGACGCCTGAACCGCATGATGCGCGACGCCTTCAACCTCATCTACGGGGTCAAGGAGGAGTACGGCATCACCTTGCGCCAGGCCGCTTATGTGTATGCCATCAAGAAAGTGGCCGACACCCTAAAAATGCGCGGCATCTACGCGTGATCCAGGTCCTGGAACTGGAGCTTCCCTCCGAGGTGGACAGCCTCGGACGGCTGGAGGAAGTCGTCGACCGGCTGGCCGTACAGGCCGGCCTGGACGAGGACACCTCCGCCGGGCTCCTGTTGGCCCTCAACGAGGCCGTAACCAACGCCATTTTCCACGGCAACAAGCAGGACCCGGCCAAAGTGGTCCGCCTCGTGGCCGAATTGTTCGACAACCGGTTGGAGATCACCGTGACAGACCAAGGCCACGGGTTCGATCCCGAACGGCTTCCCGATCCCCTCTCGGAGGAGAATCTGCTCCGGCAGGGTGGGCGGGGGGTCTTTCTGATCCGCTCTTGCTGTGCCGACGTCCGCTTTTCGGACGGAGGCCGTGCCATCACCCTGGTGGTGGACCGCCCCTAACGGCCGAAATCGTCCTGCACGCGCACGATATCGGCCTCGTCGGACGGGTTGGCCGGATCGGTGTGTTGCCAGATTTCGGCCACCACGCCCCATTCCGAGGCATCGCCCAGCAACCGGTGGCGTTCGCCTTGGCGGAGTTCCACCACGTCGCCGAGGTGCAGCCGGCGCGGGGTACCGGGTACGTCGGTATCGCTGACGACCACGCCGGCCGCGCCTGCGATCAGCTTCCAGATTTCAGACCGCCTGAAATGGTATTGCCAGCTCAGCCGGGTTCCGGGTGCCACCAGCAGGATCTTGGGCGACAGCTTGGCGAAGCCGGCGAAATCGGATACCTCCAGATGGGGGAAATACCGACGGATGAAATCGGCCGATTGGGCTTCGTCGATATAGAAGAAGCCGCCCCAGGGACGGGTATCGTCGTACCCGGTTATCCGGAAACCGAGTTCGTGCAGATGGGTGCGTACTTCGTGGAATACGGTCGATTTGGGTGCGGAGGTATCGAATCGCATGGGTACCATAAAAAAGGAAGCCCCAACCGGGTTTCGGATGGGGCTTCGGGGAGCGGGAAACGAGGCTCGAACTCGCGACCTCAACCTTGGCAAGGTTGCGCTCTACCAACTGAGCTATTCCCGCGTGGGCCACAAAGGTAAGAAGAGCGATGCCCGATGAGCAAGCGAGGAGGCATCATTTTTTGACCGCCGGGAGGCCGGCCTGCGGGAATGCCGGGGCCCGTTACCTTGTTCACACGGAGATCATGAAATACACCCTACTCCTTCTCATCCTCGTGGCGGGCATCGGGTTCGCCGTGCCCGCCACCGCCCAACAGGCCCTGCTGCAAGGCACCGTGCGCGACCGCGACACCCAGGAACCCCTCGCGGGGGTCACCGTGGTGCTCGAAGGCAGCGACCCGCTCATTGGTACCGTGACCGACCCGGACGGTCGTTTCCGCCTGCTGGGGCCGCCCCGCAGTTGGAACGTGCGGTTCAGTTACGTCGGCTACCGTACCGAAATCCGGTACAACCTCGTGCTCACCACCGGTAACGCCACCGTGGTGGCCATCGAACTGGCCGAAGACCGTCTGGCCTTGGCCGAAGTGGAGGTGACCGCCGACCGTACCGTCTCCATAGCCACCATCGAGACCCCGCTCTCCATACAGCGCCTCACCACCGAGGAGATCCGAAGCAACCCCGGTGGCAATTTCGACATCTCCAAAGTGGTGCAGACCTTGCCCGGCGTGGGTGCTCCGGCCGGCAGCGGGGGCCCCCGCAACGACCTGGTGATCCGCGGTGGCGCACCCAACGAAAACGTCTATTACCTCGACGGCATCGAAATTCCCGTCATCAACCATTTCGCCACCCAGGGTTCGGCCGGCGGACCCCAGGGGCTGCTCAACGTCTCCTTCATCGAAGATGTGACCATGAGCACCTCGGCCTTCGACGCGCGCTACGACAACGCCTTGTCGGCCGTATTCGATTTCCGCCAGCGCGAAGGCAACCGGGAGGCGTTCCAAGGCAACTTCCGCCTCAGCGGCACCGAGGTGGCCCTCACCGGCGAGGGGCCCATCGGGCCCGACATCACCTATCTGGCCTCCATCCGCCGCTCCTACCTGCGGTTCCTGTTCGAAGCCATAGACCTGCCCATCCGCCCCGATTATTGGGACGGGCAGTTCAAGGTCTCCTGGCAGGCCGACCCCAAAACCCGGGTCACCGTGCTGGGTGTGGGTGCCATCGACGAATTCTCCTTTGCCGTACCCGAAGAAAGCACCCCCGAAAAAGAGGCCGTACTGCGGTCCAATCCCATCATCAACCAGTGGAACCATACGGTGGGCGTATCGGTGCGGCGGTTGATGGATGGAGGGGTGATGCAGGTGGCGCTGAGCCGCAACACCTTCGACAACCGATTGGACCGATGGGAAGACGCCCGCGTGGGCGACCCCGCGGCCCGTGCCCTCGATAGCGACTCCCGGGAGACCGAAACCAAACTCCGTGCCGACATGAGCTGGTTTCCGGGTGCCTGGAAATGGACCACAGGCATATCGGTGCAACGGTCCGAATACCGGTCCTCCTATTTCGCCCGGCTCGCACGGGATCCCCTCATCGAAGCCACGTTCGCCACCGACCTGGCGTTCTGGAAAGCGGGGGCTTTCGTGCAGACCTCCCGGCCTTTCGCCGGTGAGCGGGTCACCGTTTCGGCCGGCGTGCGCACCGACCTGGACAGCTTCACCGATTCGGGCTCCAATCCCCTCGAAACCCTGTCGCCCCGGGTGGCATTGTCTTGGAATTTCGCCCCCGAATGGTTCCTGAACGGTTCCATCGGCCGGTATTACAAACTGCCCATCTACACCGTGTTGGGGTACCGTGACGGAACCGGCGCCTTGGTCAACCGCGACAACCGACCCATCCGCAGCGACCACCTCGTGGCCGGCTTGGAGTGGTTGCCCCG
>JANJTJ010000047.1 GCA_024711145.1 Balneolales bacterium | reverse complement strand
GAATCCACCCGCCTGCGAACCAGGACCACATCTCCGCCGGGGTGGTTGCTGATGTCGGGCAAAAAGGAGTTGAAATACATCCGGAGTTGGGCGCCGGTCAGCACGTTGAGATTCCAACCCCAGGCATGCCGGATCTGCATGGTCGGCCCCACGAGCGCACTGGATACCCGGCCATTGTGCCGCGCAACAATTTGGTACTGGTAGTCGGTGGGTCGGCCGTAGGAGATATTGCCATCCCAGAACAGGGTGGTCGTGCTTGGAAACTGGCCGACCTCTACCCAAGCCCCCCCGTCCTGGCGTCGGAACAGGGCCACTTCGGGTACGGTGGCATTCAGGGACCAGGCCACACGCATGTTGTTGGGGGTGGCGATCGTCACCAATTGGGAGGGTGAGGGCACCTGGTAGACTTCCGATCCGGGGTCGTTCGGGTTGTCCCGCACGAAGGCCGTAGGCTCGGTGCATGCCACCATCAGGGCCAATCCAAACAGGATGGGGGCCGTTCGGGAGTCAACGGATGGCATAACCATATTCGAGTTGATGTCGGAGCAACTGGGTGGTTGAGGCATGGATGATGTTGGGAAGCTCTCCCGAGCCGAACCCGATGGGTCGGTTGCCATGTGGAAAGTTCACGTGTCGGAACTCGTTGATCGGTGTTTCGGGATGATCGGCATGGATGAGCCGGATTCGGTCTGTGGCAACCTGGACCAGGTGCCCGTCCCGGATGTCGGGTACCAAGGACCGGGTGACCCCCGGAACCACCCGCTCCTCTACCGTACCGGACTCGGTTCGAACAACCAGATACCGTGCCGAGGTGAGCCCCGGTTCGAGCAGGATCAGGTCGTTGCCGGAGGGATGCACGGTTTTGACCGGGTGTGGCAGGGATGCGCCGTACAGGGTGGCCCCATCCGACAACCGAATCGCCTTGATCCGGTATCCCTCGGAATCCTGTTCGATCCACATCAACAGGTCCCGTTCCGAATCATGGTCCAACCATACCAGCGTTCCCGAAAACGTCGTGATCACGGTCTCGGTGCCCCCGACCAATTCATGCCGGACTACCTGCCGCTGCCCGGTTCCGGTGTTTTGATATCCGAAAACCAAAGCATCGCCATCCAGATCCATATAGGGATAACTGATACCGGAAGCAGAGGACCTCACCATGCGGAAGCTGTTACCGGTCGGGCTCAGCTCCCGGATGAATGAGCCACCATAATTGATGTAATAGCGGCCCGATTGTTCATGATACTTGGGCAGCATATTTCGGGCTTGTACATGGGGCATGAACACATAACCCCGTGGGATCGGCATCTGATCCAGGATCTGCCCATCCACACCGACTCTGTAGATCCGGTTGGTATTCGAGTAATCGTCCTGATACTGCACCAGGATCCGAACGGGACCGGCTGCGGTGGTTTGCGCGTGTTCGGTATCATGCACGGTCAGTACATGGTTGGCCGGGGGCTGCAGCAATACGGTCGGATTCATGACCCAATATGATCGGTAGAACCAAGGCGATTCGTAAGCCGGCCCGGCTTTCCCCGAACGGATGGGTTGGGTCATGTACCGGACGCTGTCTCCCGCAAACGTCTGGTCCAGGTAGGTGCCCACACTACCGTAGTGGATCGGGGTGGATTCGAAGCCGGTACCGGTGTCGCGCGCAATGCGCATGCTGTCGGCCAAAGTCACCACTCGGATACGTCCGAGGCTCATTTCCGGATAACAGATGAAGCGGTTGTTTCCGGGAGTGGACCGGATTTCCAACGACGGACCGTTCGGGTAGGTCGGCGCCTTGGTGAAATCCACCAGGCCGATGACATCCACATCGTATACGGCCGTATCGGAATACAGGCCCTCCCGATGCGCATAGGCCGCGAAACGGAAGGTCCGCAGACCGATTTCCGGGATGGGTATGTGGTACGATCGGAATGATTGGCCGCCACCCGCAATGGAGTCGAACACGCTTCCTTCCTCAACGATGCCCAGTACGACGGCTGGCAACTTGGCCGCCAGACTCCAACCGACACCCACCGTGGTGTAGGTGCAGTTGATGCTGCGGAATTCAGGTGTGGGAACCCGCGGCGCACTCCCTCCGAAGTCGTTCGGATTGTCTCGGACAACCGCTGTGGGTGGAGATCCGCAGGCCGCACACAACAAGAGGATCCATAGGGGTGAAAGCCGACTCATGAAAGGAATGTATGCAGTAGACCGGTTTTTTTAGCCTATAATCCACCCATGATTCCCGCATTGCTGTTTTTTCTGGCGCTGATTCAACCACCCGACATGACCAGGGCCCGGATTACCCTGGTGCATGTGGATGGGATCGAACCGCTGTTGATGATGCTCGACGAGGACCCGACGACCCTTCGATCCATCAGCGCCAGGGAAACCATCGATGTAGCTATTGGCTACACAATGGTCCGGGTCATGCATCCGGAGTATGCCGACATGGTATTCGGCATTGAAGCCCAGCAGGGCGATACGGCGGAAGTGCGGTACCCCGTCATCCGCCTATTCGAACCCTTCGATCCTCAGAAATCCGGTTGGTTCGGAATCAGGAACCAGGCCAATCTGTATGTGGAGACCGAAGATGATACCCGAATCTTCCTCAACGGAGCGGAATTGATCAGGGGTCCGTCGTGGTATGACCTTCCACTGGACAAAGGGCCTTATCGGCTGGAAATGCGGCATCCCATGGGGGGAGAAAGAACGTGGATCTTGAATTACGACACCTATCGGAATTTCCGAGTGGTCCGTTATTTCAGACCGGACCGCACCATTTCCCTGTTGTGGTCGCCGTTACCGGGTATCAGCCAGCTTTATGAGCAGGAGCGGGTGAAAGGGACCGCTCTCATAGGACTCAACATCGGGCTCCTTTTGTGGTGGAACCACACCCGGATTGCTCACAACCGGGCGGATGCCTCCTATCAGGAAGCGGTACGCGATTACAACCTGGCCGTGGAGGTGGTTGTGGACGATTTCGCCATCCTCATGGAACAGGCCCACGCCAACCTGGTGACGGCATACGACCGCCGACGGAGCGCCACCTATGCATTGGGTGCCGCATATGCCCTGCATCTGATCGATGCTTGGTGGCCTTCCCGCAAAGGGTATCGCAAGGTGCGGTTGCTGCCCGATCCCTACGCTCCGGGCCCCATGGTCCGAATCGGGATGTGATGTCCAAATTCCGGAACGATTGTGCGGTTCGTCCCATTGACAGGCCGGTTCGCCCCTGTTAGATTCATAGGACAATAAACCCCTGACAACCCCCTTCCCCCTTCACCGATGAGAGGAATCGTTGAATTGAAGGAGGCGATCGAGTCTGGGGATGATCGTCATGTCGAAGCGCCTTTCCGGCTGGTCCAGTCGTCGTTATTGCTTTATCTGCGACTCACGTTCCATGCCGATGAGGACGATGCGCATGATGCCGTCCAACAGACGCTGATCGCTTTCACCGAAGCCGTCCGGAAAGGATTGGTCCGCCACGAGGACCGCCTGGGTGCCTACGCCCGAACCATCTGCAAACGCGAATACCAACGGCTGCATTTGCGCACGTTCCGAGTGAACGAACCGGTTGCCGCCTACGAGCCGGTGGATACCCGCTCCAGCCTGGAGGATTTGGTGGACCGAGAGCGCCTGAACCGGGTACGATCGTGCCTGTCGGCCCTCCCCATCGACCAAAGGCGGTTCATCCTGCGCTGGTTCGAGCAACCCGACCGCAGCCGGTTTCCGTCCGATGCGGCCGAAATCCGCGATGCCAACCGCTGTTTCGCCCGGAAACACCGCATCATCAAGATCTTGCGCACCTGTGTGGGCGAGGGGGACGCATGAACCGCCCCGAACCGGCCTGGTGCCGCCTGGAACGCGGCTTGGATGCCGGCCGACCCCTGGAGGACGACCCCCTGTGGGATGAGCTGCTCGAAGATCCCATAGCCGCCGCCGAGGTGGATACCTGGATGGTGCTGCGGGTGCTGGAGGCCGAATTCAGGGCCCGTGCCGATCCATGAGGCGCTGGTGCAGCCCGGGATCGTCTTCCCGGGGCGCCACTTTCCGGTGGCCGCCATCCGGGGTGATCTCCCATCGCAGGCGCGTATCGGCCAGGTAGCCATCGGCCAATTCCTGCAGGTAGCGCTTGAGGCCGGCATCGCGGATGGGCACCAACGCTTCCACCCGGGCGTCCAGGTTCCGATGCATCATGTCGGCCGATCCGATCAGCCAGATGTCCTTGCCACCGGCATGGTAATGATGGATGCGGCTGTGCTCGAGGAACCGCCCCACCATGGAATGCACCCGGAGGTTCTCGCTGTACCCGGCCACTCCGGGCAATGCCCGGCACACGCTGCGTGCCATCACATCGATCTGTACGCCGGCCTGGCTGGCCTCATACAACAGGTCGATCATGTCGGCATCTTCGAGGTTGTTCATTTTCATGAAGATGCGCGCCGGGCGGCCGGCACGGGCCTCTTCGGTCTCGAACCGGATATGGGCGGTGATTTTGTCGCGCAGGTGGTTGGGTGCCACGTACAGTCGCCGGTAGTCCTGGTCGGGCGCGAACCCGGTGAGGAAATTGAAGAGGTCGGTCACGTCGGCGCCGATGTCCTCATCGGCGGTGAACAGACCCAGATCCTCGTACAACTGGGCCGTACCCGGATGGTAGTTGCCGGTTCCGATGTGGCAATAGGTGCGCAACCCGTCGTCCTCGTCGCGGACCACCAGGGTGAGTTTGCTGTGGATTTTTAGGCCGGCCAGGCCGTAAGCCACGTGTACCCCGGCTTTTTCCAGCTTCTGGGCCCACTCGATGTTGCGTTCCTCGTCGAAACGGGCTTTCAGCTCCACCAGCACCGCTACCTGTTTGCCCCCCTGGGCGGCCCGCATGAGGGCGTGCAACAGGGCCGAGTCTTTGCTGGTGCGGTACAGGGTCTGCTTGATGGCCATCACCTGGGGATCGGCGGCCGCCTCTTCCACGAACCGTTGCACGCTGGAGGCGAAACTCTGGTACGGATGATGCACCAGGAAATCGCCCTGCCGCATCACGTCGAAAAAATCCCGCTTCTCTTCGTCGCCGGCATGGCGCAACCGCGGGTGCAACCCCGGTTGGTAGGGCTTGTACCGCAGGTGGTCCCACCCTTTCAGCCCGTACAATTCGACGGCATCGGCCAGGCCGATGGGGCCTTCGATGTCGAAGACGTCGATGGGCGACACCCCCGTGCGTTCCATGAGCCACTGTTTCACGTGGGCCGGTGTGGCGGCGTCCACTTCCAGGCGCACCACCTCGGCAAAGCGCCTTTCCCGCAATTCTTCGGATATGAGCTCCAGGAGGTCGTCGGCCTCTTCCTCGTTGCGCTCCACGTCGGCGTTGCGTGTTACCCGGAACACGTTGGCCGACAACAGGTCCGCGCCGGGGAACAGGCGGTCCACCTTGGATCGGATGAGGTCTTCTATGGGAACCAGTACCAGCGGCCCGTTCTCCTCTTCCATGGCTTTGATCCACCGCGGCCGGTTGGATGGGATCTTGATGCGCCCGTACACTTTCTCCCCCGTCCGGCGGTCCCGCAGTTCGACCGCGAAGCTGCGGCTTTTGTTGGAGATGAAAGGAAACGGATGCGATTGGTCCACCACCAGGGGCGTGAGGATGGAATACAGCTGTTTGTCGAAGTAGCGGTCGAGCTTGGATTTGGCCGGTTCGGGCAGGTCCCGGTATTTCATGAACCGGATGCCTTCGCGTTCCATGGCCGGTACCAACAGGTCGAAGAACGTGCCCCTCAACGACCGGATCATCTGTTTCACCTCGGCGCGCACCGCCCGCAATTGCTCTTCGGGGGTCTTGCCATCCACCGACAGATGCACCACGCCGGCCTGGAGCTGCCGTTTGAGGCCACCCACCCGCTTCTGGAAGAATTCGTCCAGGTTCGATGCCGTGATGCCGATGAATTTCACCCGCTCCAACAAGGGGGTGTCTTCGTCCAGTGCCTGATGCAGCACCCGCCAGTTGAAAGACAACCAGCTCAGTTCGTAATTCCGGAATCGGGAGGGGTCGCGCATGAAGGGGTTGGTGGACGTACCTTTCCGGAAAGTACCGAAATCAGCAATCCCGTGTCGAATCCGCTCCTGAACCCAACCACCCGCGATGCCGCCTTCGAACAATCGGTGCGGCCGGCCTCGCTCGACGAATTCATCGGGCAGCGGAAATTGGTGGACAACCTGCGTGTTTTCATTACGGCGGCCCGCAACCGGGGCGAAGCGCTGGACCACGTGCTCCTGTCGGGGCCGCCCGGGTTGGGCAAAACCACGCTGGCCGCCATCATCGCCCACGAAATGGGCGTGAAGCTGAAAACCACCACGGGGCCCGTGCTGGAGAAACCCGGCGACCTGGCCGGCATGCTGACCAACCTGGATGAAGGCGACGTGCTCTTCATCGACGAGATCCACCGGCTGCACCCCGTCATCGAGGAATACCTCTATTCGGCCATGGAGGATTTCAAGCTGGATATCATCATCGATTCGGGTCCGGCCGCGCGCAGCATCCAGATCGACCTCAAGCCCTTCACCCTGGTAGGCGCCACCACCCGCAAAGGGCTGCTCACCGCACCGCTTCGGGCGCGGTTCGGCATCGACGCCCGGTTGGATTATTACGACGTGGAGCTCTTGCACCACATCACACTGCGCTCGGCGCGCATCCTGGGCATGGGCATCACAGACCAAGGGGCCTTCGAGATCGCCCGCCGCAGCCGGGGCACGCCCCGCATCGTGAACCGCCTGTTGCGCCGTACCCGCGATTTCGCCGAAGTGGCCGGCAAAACCACCATCGACGAGGCCATAGCCGACAAGGCCCTGAACGCCCTGGACGTGGACAAACGCGGGCTGGACGACATGGACATCCGCATCCTGAACGCCATCATCGGCAATTACCGGGGCGGGCCCGTGGGCTTGGGCACCCTGGCCGTAGCCGTGGGTGAAGACAAGGGCACCATCGAGGAGGTCTACGAACCCTTCCTCATTCAGGAGGGCTTTCTGCAGCGCACCCCGAAAGGCCGCATCGTGACGCCCAAGGGCTACGAGTACCTGGGCATTCCGTACCAGACCCGCGGGCCCGACCTCTTCGCTACTCCGGAAGCGCCGCCGTCCTGAGGGGTTTCACCCGATACCGCTTTTTTTTGCAGGCACGGCAGAACAGCGTGCGCATGGGCAGAGCCGAACTGATGGCCTTGACCACCACATTGCGGTGGATGCGGTCCATCTCGCGCCCACAGGTGGGGCACTGCGTGCCCGTAAGGCGTTCGGAGCGGCGGAGAGACTGGCGGATCAGGAAAAACACCGCGGTGATCACACCCAAGGTGACGATGGTCGACAGGACAAATGACATCCCGCAAGTTCGTATTTTACCCGACCTGTTTCCAACCTGTACATCCATCATTTCCGAACGCCTTGATGAAACGTCTTTTCACGTCCGAATCGGTCTCCGAAGGCCATCCCGACAAAGTCGCCGACCAGATATCCGACGCCATTCTGGATTCCTTCCTGAAAGACGACCCCCAGAGCCGGGTCGCCGTCGAAACCTTGGTCACCACCGGCCTGGCCGTCATTTCGGGTGAAGTGACCACCAAGGCCTACAAGGCCTACATGGACGTGCAAGACACAGTACGCCAGGTGATCCAAGACATCGGCTACACCAAGTCCAGCTACCAGTTCGATGCGGCCAGCTGCGGCATCATGGTCACCCTGCACAGCCAAAGCCCCGACATCGCCCAGGGCGTCGATTCCGATGCCAACAAAGCCCAGGGTGCCGGCGACCAAGGCATGATGTTCGGCTATGCCATCAACGAAACCGAGCATCTGATGCCGCTTTCGTTGCAACTCTCGCACGACCTGCTGCGCGACCTGGCCCGCATCCGCAAAACCACCTCCATCATGCCCTACCTGGCACCCGACAGCAAAAGCCAGGTGACCATCGAGTACGATGCGGCCGGCAAACCCGTGCGTGTGGACACCATCGTGATCTCCACCCAGCACGACGAAGACGTGGACCAAGCCACCATCAAGGCCGACATCCGCAAGCATCTGCTGCCCGCCATCATTCCCGACGGCATGATGGACGAGCACACCATCCTGCACGTGAACCCCACCGGCAAATTCGTGATCGGTGGCCCGCACGGCGACACCGGCCTCACCGGCCGCAAGATCATCGTGGATACCTACGGGGGCCATGGCGCCCACGGCGGCGGGGCGTTCTCCGGCAAAGACCCCTCCAAAGTGGACCGCTCGGCCGCCTACGCCGCCCGCCACATCGCCAAAAACCTGGTAGCCGCCGGCCTGGCCAACCGCGCCCTGGTGCAATTGGCCTATGCCATCGGCGTGGCCGAACCCGTCTCCATCAACGTGAACACCTACGGCACCGGCAGGAAGTCCGATGTGGAATTGTCGGCCCTGGTCGCCAAGACCTTCGACTGCACGCCCGCCGGCATCACGGCCCGTTTCGACCTGAAACGCCCCATTTACCGCCAGACGGCGGCTTACGGCCACTTCGGTCGCCCCGACTTCCCCTGGGAGCGGCTCGACCACGTGAACCGTCTCCACTGAGCATCCATCACCCAGTTCCCATACGATCATGGCAAAAGAAGCGGACGTTGTAGTCATCGGTTCAGGCCCCGGCGGGTATGTCGCGGCCATCAGGGCCTCCCAGCTCGGGTTCAAAACCATCATCGTCGAAAAGCGCGACCTCGGCGGCGTGTGCCTCAACATCGGGTGCATTCCGACCAAGGCCTTGCTCAAATCGGCCGAGACCCTCGAAAACCTGAAACATGCCGAAGAGTTCGGGTTCACGGTTTCCGAGATCAAAGCCGACTTCGACAAGATCATCAAGCGTTCGCGCGGGGTGGCCGACAAGCAGAGCAAGGGCATCCAGTTCCTCATGAAGACGAACAAGATCGAGGTGGTCATGGGCCACGCTTCGTTCGTCTCCGCCACCGAAGTGAAGATCACGGATGAAAGCGGGAAGGAGACCGACCGCCTGAAAGCCAAGACCATCATCGTGGCCACCGGCGCGCGCAGCCGCGAGCTGCCCTCGCTCAAGTTCGATGGGGAGACCGTCATCAACTCCGAGCGCGCCATGAAGCTCGAAAAACAGCCCAAGCGCATGCTCATCGTGGGTGCCGGCGCCATCGGCGTGGAGTTCGCCTATTTCTACCACACCCTCGGCACGCAGGTCACCATTGTGGAACTGCAGAAGACCCTGGTACCCATCGAAGACGAAGAGGTGGGCAAGGAGCTCGGCAAGATCTACAAGAAAGCCGGCATGAACCTGATGCTGGAAAGCACGGTGGAGAAAGTCGAGAAGAAAGGCGGTGCCGTACAGGTGACCGTGAAAACCCCCAAAGGCGAGGAAGTGGTCGAAACCGATGTGGTGCTCTCGGCCGTGGGCGTTACCGGAAACATCGAAGGCCTGAACCTGGAAGGGATCGGCGTGAAGACCGAGCGGGGTTCCATCGTGGTGGACCGTACCACCTACCAGACCTCCGTACCCGGCATCTACGCCATCGGCGACGTGGCCGGAGCGCCCTGGTTGGCCCACAAAGCCAGCCACGAGGCCTTGGTTTGCGTGGAGAAACTGGCCGGCCTCAGCCCGAAAGCCATCCGTTACGACAACATCCCCGGGTGTACCTACTGCAAACCCGAGATCGCCAGCGTCGGCTTCACCGAAAAGGCCGCCCGCGAAGCCGGGTACGATATCAAAGTGGGCAAATTCCCCTTCGCACCGAATGGCAAAGCCCAAGCTTCGGGGCATCCCGAAGGCTTCGTGAAGGTGATTTTCGATGCCAAATACGGGGAGTGGCTCGGTTGCCACATGATCGGCCACGGCGTGACCGACATGATCGCCGAAGCCGTGGTGGCCCGCGACCTCGAAACCACCGGCCACGAGATCATCGCGGCCGTCCACCCGCACCCGACCATGTCGGAAGCGGTGATGGAAGCCGTGGCGGAGGCCTACGGCGAGGGTGTCCATCTCGGAACCCCCGCGAAAAAACACTGATGTGGTGACCCTCCGGGTCGAAGACCTGGGAACCATGCCCTATCGCGAAGCCTGGGAGTACCAGGCTTCGCTGCAACGGGCCCTCATCGACGCGAAACTGCGGCGCCGGCGCGGGGAATCCGTGCCGGCCGATGCCGCCCCTCCCGAACACCGCCTGCTCTTCGTGGAGCATCCGCCGGTGTACACCTTGGGCAAAAGCGGCGACGCCGGCCACCTCCTGCGCCCCGAAGCGGAACTCGTGCATATCGACCGCGGGGGCGACATCACCTTCCACGGGCCGGGCCAGATCGTCGGATATCCCATCCTGGACCTCGACGCCTTCTACCACGACCTGCACCGCTATTTGCGGGAGCTGGAAGAGGTGGTCATCCGCACCGTGGCCGATTACGGGCACACCGCCATCCGCATACCCGGCCTTACCGGCGTGTGGGTGAACGACCGCAAAGTGTGCGCTTTCGGCGTCAAATGCTCGCGGTGGGTCACGTTGCACGGGTTCGCCCTCAATGTGAACACCGACCTGGGCTGGTTCGGGCACATCGTGCCCTGCGGCATCCCCGACAAGGGCGTAACCAGCCTGGCCGAACTCACCGGCGCTCCCGTGTCGGTCCCCGAGGTCAAAGCCCGCCTGCTGCATCATTTCACCGAGGTATTCGGGGTGGTTATCCACAAGGAATCCCCATAACCCGTATTTTCCACACATGATCCTCGAAGCCGAAAAACCCGCCGCCCAACGCCGCCCCGACTGGCTCCGCGTGAAGCTGCCCCAGGGCGAAACCTACCGGAACGTGGCCGACATCATCCGCACGCACAAGCTCAACACCGTGTGCGCGGAGGCCCGTTGCCCGAACATGGGCGAGTGCTGGGGCAACGGCACGGCCACGTTCATGATCCTGGGCGACGTATGCACCCGCTCCTGCGCCTTCTGCGCCATCAAGACGGGCCGGCCTCCGAAAGACCTGGATTGGGATGAACCGAACCGCGTGGCCGATGCCGCCCGCCTCATGGGCCTCAAACACGTGGTGCTCACTTCGGTGAACCGCGACGAACGCAAGGACGGCGGCGCTCCCATTTTCGCCGAAACCATCCACCGCCTGCGCGACGAGATTCCCGGCGTCACCATCGAGGTACTCATTCCCGATTTCCGGGGTATCTGGGACGCCCTGCAGATCGTGATCGACGCCCGCCCCGACGTGCTCAGCCACAACCTGGAAACCGTGCAGCGCAAATACCCGGATGTGCGCCCCCAGGCGAAATACCGCCGCAGCCTGGAATTGCTGGATATCGTGAAGAAACAAGGCCTCAAGTCGAAGTCCGGCATCATGGTCGGCTTGGGCGAGATTCCCGCCGAAGTCTTCGAACTGATGGATGATTGCGCCGCCATCGACCTGGACGTGCTCACCATCGGCCAATACATGCAACCCACGCCCATGCACCACGATGTGGTGGAATGGGTACATCCCGACATCTTCGCCTCCTACAAGGAAGTGGGCGAAGCCAAGGGGATCGGACATGTGGAAAGCGGACCGCTGGTGCGATCCTCCTACCACGCCGAACGCCACGTCTGAGTATATTCGCCCCGTGGAACTGCTATCCGTTGTCGTCATTTCCTATATACTTGGGTCCATTCCCTCCGCCCTCTGGGCCGGGAAACTGACCCGTGGTATCGATATCCGCGAGCACGGCAGCGGAAACATGGGTACCACCAACACCTTCCGCGTGCTGGGCTGGAAAGCCGGCGCCATGGTGGCCCTAATCGACCTGGGCAAGGGGTGGTTCTCCTCCAACATGGTGGCCAAACTGGTGCCCCATGGCGAATATTATGTGCTCATCAGCATGACGGCCGGCCTCTGTGCCATCCTGGGGCATGTGTTTCCGCTCTTCGCCGGGTTCCGCGGCGGCAAAGGCGCCATCACGGCCGCCGGGGTCATGCTCGGTGTGGCTCCCGTCTCCACCAGTTGGGCCATAGGCGTGTTCCTGGTCACCATGTTCTCATCGCGCTACGTGAGCCTGGCCTCCATCCTGGCGGTCATCAGTTTCCCGTTGGTCCTGTACACCCGCCTGTGGTTCCTGGGGCATGATGTGGACCTGTACCTGCGCATCGCCGGTATCGTGATTCCGCTCATGGTCATCATCAAACATCATTCGAACATCCGGCGGTTGCTCCGCGGCGAGGAAAGCCGCCTGCCCGCCTGGGGGAGCAAATCGGCATGAAAGCGACCGTGATCGGCGCCGGCAGCTGGGGCACGGCCCTGGCGGTGGTGTTGGCCAGCAACGGGCACGACGTGGCCATATGGGCCCGCGAACGGGAAATCGCCGACGCGATCAACCTGAACCACCACAACCCCACCTACCTGCCCGATCTGGAGCTGCCCTCCGGGATCCGCGCCTTCACCGACCTGGCCGATTGCGCCCGCGGCCGCGACCTGATCGTCTTTGCCACACCCTCCCAAACCATGCGGGAAGTCTCCATCAAGGTGAAACCCTACCTGGATGGCGAGGAGATCGTGGTGAGCGTGTCCAAAGGCATCGAGAACGAGACCTTCTTGACCATGACCCAGGTGCTCGGCGAAACCCTGGGCGACAAGATCGACACCGACCACATCGGCGTCTTGTACGGCCCGTCCCATGCGGAAGAGGTGAGCCGCCTGAAACCCACCCTGGTGGCCTCGGCGGCCAATTCCAAGAAAGCCGCCATGTACATCCAGCAGGCGTTCATGACCCAGATGTTCCGCGTGTATGTGAATCACGATGTGATCGGCGTGGAGGTGGGTGGTTCGGTCAAGAATGTGATGGCCATCGCCGCCGGCATCTGCGACGGCGCCGGCCTGGGCGACAACGCCAAGGCCGCCCTGCTCACCCGCGGCCTGCAGGAGATGCGCCGCCTCGGGCTGCGCCTGGGCGCCTCGAGCGATACCTTCGCCGGGCTCACCGGCCTGGGCGATCTGATCGTCACCTGCACCTCCGAGCACAGCCGCAACCGTTATGTGGGCTACCACATCGGCAAAGGCGAAAAACTGGGCGACATCATCGCCCGCATGAACATGGTGGCCGAAGGCGTGGCCACCACCCGTTCGGTATTTTTCTGGGCCAAACAGCTGGGGGTCGAAATGCCCATCACGCATGCCGTGTACCGCATCCTCTTCGAGGACAAATGCCCCATGGAGGCCCTGCGCGAGCTCATGTCGCGCGAGGCGAAAGAGGAACATCCCCTCTCCTGACCCATGCGGCCGCCCCAACCTTCCAGAATGTCCCCAGGCGATTTCCAACGCCTGGTGAACACGGGGGAGGGCACCTACCTCGAGTTCAAACGCACCATTTCCTCCCCCGAAAAAGTGGCCCGCGAAATCGCCGCTTTCGCCAACACCCGTGGCGGCATCCTGCTCATCGGAGTGGAAGACAACCGCACCGTAACCGGTGTGGAAAGCTTCTGGGGTGAGGAGCCCGCCCTGGAAAAGGCCCTCGATTACTGCTGCGACCCGCCCGTGGACGCCGAAATCGAACTATTGGAGTGGAAGAACCGGGAAGTGGTGATCGTGCGCATTCCCGAAGCCGAACGCAAACCCGTGTATGTGGAAGCGGATGGAAAACGGGCCGTGTTCATCCGTCAGAAAGACAAATCGGTGCAGGCCAGCCGGGAAACCGCCACCCTGTTGCGGAACGAGACCTCCGGGAGGGGCGTCACTTTCCGGTACGGCCCCAACGAGCAACGCCTGTTCCGCTACCTGGCCGAATACGGCCGGGTTACCGTGCGCGAATACGCCGACCTGGTCAACATCTCCCAGCGCCGGGCCGGCCGCATATTGGTGGACCTGGTGAGTGCGGGCGTGTTGCGGCATTTCACCCAGGAGAAGACCGAGTTCTTCACCCATGCCACCGATCCCGTTTGAACGGGAAAATGCCTAATTTCGGGGTATGATGATCCAACAGACCGAAGGAGTACGCCTGACCCCCGGCGCCGCCCGCCAGATCGCCAAGATCCGGCAAGCGGATGGGGTCGAAGGGGACCGTTTGCTGCGCATCGGCCTCAAGGGGGGCGGTTGTTCGGGATTGAGCTACATCCTGGAATTCGACCGGCCCGGCGAGCACGATGTGCGCCTGGAATGCGAAGGGGTGGAGTTGGTGGTGGACAAACGCCATCTGCTCTATCTCGACGGCACCGAACTCGATTTCAAAGAAGGATTGGACAACCGCGGGTTCGTGTTCTCGAACCCCCGCGCCAAGTCCACCTGCGGTTGCGGGTCCAGTTTCAGCACGTGAGCCGCGCCGGGGACCTGCTCGCACGGGCACGGGCCTTGGAAGCCGACTGGATCGGCCTCCGGCGGGCCCTGCATCGGGAGCCGGAAACCGGCTTCCAGGAGCATGGGACGTCGGCGCGCCTACGGGCGGCCGCCATGCAGGCCGGCCTGGTACCGAGCGCACCCGTGGTGGAAACCGGCTTCTGGATCGACGCCGGGCCGGCCGGGGCACCCCTGGTCGCCTGGCGCGCCGACATCGACGGCCTGCCCATCGAAGACCTCAAAGACGTACCCTACCGCAGCGTGCGGCCGGGCTTCGGCCATCTGTGCGGGCACGACGTGCACAGCACCGTGGCCGTAGCCGTGGCCACCCTCGTAGCGCCTTATGCCGACCGGTTGGGCAAGCGGATCCGCGTCTTTTTCCAACCCGCCGAAGAGACCTCGCCCAGCGGCGCTCCCGAGATCTGGAACGCCGGCGTGTTGGCCGATGCCGAATGCGTGCTGGGCCTGCATTGCGACCCCACCCTGCCCACCGGCACCTATGCCTTGCGCGCCGGCCCCGACACCGCCAGCTTCGACGGGTTCGAAATCACCGTCTCCGGCGGCGATGTGCTGCACTCGGCACGGCCCCACACGGGGGTGGACACCCTCTGGGTGGCACTCAAGCTGGCCCAGGAGCTCTATGCCCTGCCCACGCGCATCACCGACGCCCGCGTGCCCTGTGTGGTCGCCTTGGGCACCTTCCACGGGGGCGAGGCCATCAACGCCATTCCCGGCACCGTGCGCTTCAGCGGTACCATCCGGACATCGGGCGAAACGGAGCGGAATGCCATTGAGGCCCATGTGGACCGCCTGGTGAAGGGATATGCCGAAATGTACCGCTGCCAAATCGAACGGGTGCGCCACCAGGGGTCGCCACCGGTAGTGAACGACGCCGACCTCACCGCAAGGGTCACCCGCAAGTTGCAGGCCGTGCTCGGCACCGCCGCCGTGGTGGAGCGCGACCAAAGCATGGGCGCCGAGGATTTCGGCCACTACACCGCCCACATTCCCGGCGTGTTCCTGCGCTGCGGCACCCGGAAAGACGCGCAAACCGGGTATGCGCTGCACAGCAACCGGTTCGATGTGGACGAGGCCGCCATCGCCCCCACGGCGGCCCTCATGGCCGAACTGCTGCTCTCCCTGGCCGAAGGCTCGGCCTGATCAGTTCAGCGATATCCGCTTCTTGCGGGCCATTTCCTGGATTTCGGCCGCCGTTATGTGGTAGTGCTTGTTGCAATAATGGCATACCAGCTCCTGCTCGGTATCCATCATGGTCTCCAAGTCCGTCACATCCAGCATGTTGATGGCGGCCGTGAAGCGGTCTTTGGTGCACCGGCAGAAGAAATGCACCGGGTATCTGCCCAACTCCTTCACGGGCAAGGGATTGAGGGCGGCGCACATCAGGTCGTCGATGTACATGCCCCGTTCATAGGTTTCGGCGACCGGACTGAGCACCTTCAGATTTTCTTCGATGGACGTGATGGGGTCTTCCGGGGCTCCGGGCAATGCCTGCACCAGCACACCCCCCGCCGACACCACGGATCCGTCGTCGGCCAGCCGGACATCCACCGTGATGGCCGAAGCCACCTGTTCGGATTGCAGCAGGTAATAGGCCAGGTCGTCCGAGATGTTCCCCGACCGCAGCTCTACCGTTCCGGTAACCGCCTGGGCCTCGTTGTACAAGGTTTTCGATAGGGACAAGACGCCCAACCCGAGGCCGTCGCCCACCGATTTCGCCGTTTGAAGGTCCAATTCCGCATGGGGAGCATCCACATACCCACGCACTTCGCCGACGGCATTGGCTTCGACCACCATCATGGAGATGGGCCCGTTGCCTTGTATGTCCAACCGGATCCGCTCTTCGCCCTTCAGTTCGGCCGCCAGCAGAAGGGTGCCGGTCATGGCCCGCCCCAGCAGCACGGTTGCCAAAGGGGATAGGCCGTGCTGGACCCTCGCCAGTTCCACCAGTTCGGTGGTTTTGACGGCCGAGGCCTTGAAGAACCCGTCTTCGGTGATGCCCTTGATGAGCCGGTCTTTTTTGAGGAACGCTTCTTTCTGATTCATGCACCGAAGGTACGGCGACCGGCAAAAAAAAAGGCGGACCGTGTCACCGGCCCGCCTTTCGTGTTAGGGATGTTTCAGGGTATATGCTCTTTTCAGTTGCGTGCTTGATTCAACTCACCCAATCGACCGGAATAGTGGCTGGTGGAGGCATAGACCTGCTTGATGCGGCCGATCTGGCGCAAGCGGTCTTCCGCGATGCGGTTCGAAGCCTCATAGGTCGGTATGCCCTCGGCTTCGGCCCGATCCAGGATGTTCAGGATGGTGTCGTAGATGCGGGTGGCCTGCTCGTGGGCGTAGTCCCGGTTGTACCCTTCCAACTCGTTGGCCACGTTGATCAAGCCGCCGGCGTTGATCACGTAGTCGGGTGCGTACAGGATGCCCTTCTCGATGAGCATGGGCCCGTGCTGGCGCTCGCTGTCCAACTGGTTGTTGGCACAACCGGCCACGATGGCGCAGTTGAGGCGGGCGATGGTGTCGGTATTCAGGATACCGCCCAAGGCGCAGGGGCTGAAGATGTCGGCGTCGGTGTCGTAGATCTTTTCGGACGGGACGATCTCCGCGTTCACGTCGGCCGCCAGACGGTTCACCTTCTCGGAGAAAATGTCCGATACATACATCTTGGCGCCTTCCTTCTGCAGGAAATGGGCCAGATGCGTGCTCACGGCACCCGCGCCCTGGATGGCGATCTTCTTGCCGGCCAGGGAATCGGAACCGTACACTTTTTTGGCGCAGGCTTTCATGCCCATGTAGGTGCCCAGGGCCGTTACCGAGCTGGGGTCGCCCGAACCGCCGAGGGCGCGGGAGATGCCGGTCACGTATTTGGTCTCCATGCGCACGTATTCCATGTCGCGCACCGTGATGTTCACATCCTCGGCCGTGATGTAGCGGCCGGCCAAGCCTTCCACGAACCGGCCGTAGGCGCGGAACAGGGCTTCGCTCTTGAGTTTCTTGGGGTCGCCGATGATGACCGCCTTGCCACCGCCCAGGTTCAGCCCGGCTACGGCGGCTTTGTAGGTCATGCCGCGGGACAGCCGGAGCACGTCGCGCAGGGCGTCGGCTTCGGAGGCGTAGGGCCAGAGGCGGGTACCGCCCAAGGCCGGACCCAGCGCCGTGTTGTGGATGGCGATGATGGCCCGAAGACCGACTTCCGGATCCGAACAGATGATGATCTGCTCATGCTCTTTGGTATCGATCTGGTCGAACCAAGGAAATGCGGATTCCGTGTGGTTGTTTGTGGCCTTTTCAGGCGCTAGGACGGCACTGTTCATAGGTCCGGAAAGATAGCCATCATTCGGGAAAAGCGCTTCCAGCCGATTACCGATTTTTTCAATCGGATAGGGTGCGCCGCCGGTCGTACACGGTGTACAACAGCAGTTCCGCATCCAGGGGGCCGTTTTTCAAGGGAATGATGCGGTCTTCCTTCAATCCGAAAACCCGTTTGAAGCCGGGGTCTCCGGTGAACACACCGACCTTGTAACCGCCCCGGGCCTTGGTTTTGAGCATCTGCTGGAACAGCGGAATGAGGTCCCGGACCGACTCCTTGGTGCCGATGCGTTCCCCATAGGGCGGGTTGGTCAGGATGAGGCCCGGACCCGGCGGAATCCAGGTTTCCTCGACCGATGCCACCCGGATGTTCACGTTCCGGGTGAGGTTGGCCTTGCGCAGGTTGCGTTTGGTGGCGGCCACGGCTTCCGGGGCGATATCGCTGCCCCAGATCCAATCCACATCGCGCCGTACCCGGTTCAACGCCTCCATGCGCACCCCCGACCACAGGCTGGACCGGAACGTGGGCCATTTCCGGATGCCGAACTCCTCGTTCACCAGGCCCGGGGCCTTGCGTTTGGCGATGAGGGCGGCTTCGAGGAGCAAGGTGCCCGATCCGCACATGGGATCCACGAAGGGGGTGTCGCCGTCCCATCCGCTCAGCAGAATGAGCCCGGCCGCCAACACTTCGTTGAGCGGCGCTTTCCAATCGGCATCGCGGTAGCCGCGCTGGTTCAGGCTCCGGCCGGATGCGTCCAGGTACAGGTGCGCCTTTCCCTCCCGGTTCAGATACAGATGCACGAGCACATCGGGATTCTTGGCATCCACCGAAGGCCGCTCCCCGAATTTGTCGCGGAACACATCCACCAGGCCGTCCTTGGTTTTCTGGGACAGGAAGATGCCGTGGTTCATGGCATCGTGCAGGGTGAGCGTGTCGATGGCGAAGGTGTTGTTCCGGCGGAAATGCTCCCACCAAGGCACCGTTTTCACGAATTCGTAGAGCGCCGCCTCGTTTTCGACATAGGCCTCCGCAATGGGTACCAGAAACCGCAAGGCGGTACGGCAGTTCATCATGCAGGCGTAGAAGGCCTCGTCGGTGGCTTCGAATTCCACACCGCGGACCGTCTGGCGGATGTGGGTGGCTCCCCAGGTACGGAGCTCGTCGGCCAGCACGGCTTCCAGGCCGGCCAGCGTTTTGGCGAATTTCATGTCAGCGTAGGCCGATCTCGGCGGCGTAGGTCTCGCGGTACACGCTTTCGTCCACCACTTTCACCGGCTCGTTCTCTTTGTTCATGATCACGATGCGGGGTTTGTGGGCTTTGGCTTCTTCGGGGGTCATCTGGGCGTAACTGATCACGATGACCCGGTCTCCCACGGCATGCAGGCGGGCGGCGGGGCCGTTCAGGCACACCACGCGGCTGCCCCTCGGGCCCGGTATGGTGTAGGTCTCCAACCGGCTGCCGTTGTTCACATTCACCACCTGCACTTTCTCATACGGCAGGAGCTGGGCCACATCCAGCAGGTCCTGGTCTATGGTGATGCTGCCTTCGTAATAGAGGTCGGCCTCCGTTACGGTGAGCATGTGCAGCTTGGATTTGAACATTTCGAAAGTCATGGCGGGAAGATCACATTGTCGATCAGACGGGTGGTGCCCAGGTATTGGGCCACGGCCGCGATATGGGTTGCGCCGGCGGCTACCTGCGCGACCGGAGCCAGGCTGTCGTAGTCGACGACTTCAAGATAATCATCTTTGAAACCGTCTCCGGCCAGGCGGGCCTTGGCTTCGGCAATGCTCCGGCTTACGGAACCGCCACCGCCGATTTCGGCGACCACCCGGTTCAGTTCCCTGAACAACGCCGGGGCTTTGGCACGTTCCTCGGCACTCAGATACACGTTGCGGGAACTGAGGGCCAGGCCGTCGGGCTCGCGCACGGTGGCCGCCCGCACCAGGCGGATGGGATGGTCGAATTCGGCCACCATGGTTTCGATGAGGCGGTACTGCTGGATGTCTTTCTGCCCGAATACCGCCACATCGGGCTGCACGAGGTTGAACAGCTTGTTCACCACCTGCAACACCCCGTTGAAATGCCCCGGCCGCGATGCGCCGCAGAGGTGGTCGGCCATGCCGGCTATGGAAATGCCCAGGCGGGTCGGCCCCGGGTACAGGGTTTCCACCGTCGGGTTGAACACCAGGTCGGTGCCGACCTCGGCGGCCAGCGCCAGGTCCCGTTCGAGGGGCCTCGGGTAGCGGGCCAGATCCTCATTGGGACCGAACTGGGTGGGATTCACGAAGATGCTCATGACCACCCGGTCGGCCTGGGCCCGCGCCTGGCGCACCAGGTCCAGGTGGCCGGCATGCAAGGCGCCCATGGTGGGCACCAAAGCGACGCGCAGGCCGGCCTGTTTCCAGGCACGGACCGCGAGGCGCAGCCCGCCGACTTCCCGTGTGGCCGTCATCCGGTTCCGGTCAGAGCGACCGGCTCACATCGAAATTCTCGAGCAGCTCCACCACCCGCTGCATGTAGGCGCCACCCAGGGCACCGTCGATGATGCGGTGGTCGTAGCTCATGCTCAGGAACATCATGTGGCGCACGGCGATCACGTCGCCCACTTCGGTTTCCATCACTACCGGCCGCTTCTTGATGGCGCCGGTGCCGAAAATGGCCACCTGGGGTTGGTTGATGATGGGCGTACCCATGAGGTTGCCCACGCTGCCGTAGTTGGTGAGCGTGAAGGTGCCCCCGGTGAGGTCGTCGGGCGAGAGCGATTTCGTGCGGGCCTTGCGGGCCAGCTCGTTCACGCTGCGGGCGATGCCGTTCAGATTCAACTCCCCGGCATTCTTGATGACCGGAACGATGAGGCCGCCGCTGCCCGATTCGCCCAGGGCCACCGCGATGCCGTAGTTGATGTCGCGTTTCACCAGGATCTTGTCGCCGTCCACCGAGCTGTTCATCAAGGGGAACTCGCGCAGGGCCTGGATGGTGGCCTCCACGAAGAAAGGCGTGAAGGTGAGCTTGTAGCCGTTCTCCTTCTCGAAACGGGCCTTGTGCTTGTCGCGGAACTGCACCAACCGCGTCACATCGGCTTCGGCGAAGGTGGTCACGTGGGCCGAGGTGGCTTTCGATTTCACCATGTGGTCCGCGATCAGCTTGCGCATGCGGTCCATCTGGATGATTTCGACCGCCCCGGACGGACGATGGATGTTGATTTCGCCGGCGCGGATCTCGCCGTTGCCCGATGCTGCCGACGGAGCGGGTGCTGGTGCTGGTGCGGGCGCTGGTGCGGGCGCAGGTGCCGGAGCCGCCGGTGCGGGAGCGGCTTTCGCCCCACCCTTGCGGGCTTCCAGGAAGGCCAGCACGTCCGACTTGGACACGCGGCCCTGGGCGCCGGTGCCGGATATGGAATCCAGCTCGGCCTGGGAGACGCCCTCTTCTTTCGCGATGGAAAGCACCAGAGGGGAGTAGAACCGGCCTTCGGCCTGGGTAGGTGGTTGGTGGTGGGTGGTAGGTGGGGTCTCTACCGCTGGAGTAGATGCGGGAGCGGGAGCGGGAGCCGGGGCCGGAGCGGGTGCCTCCGTTTTCTGCCCGCCGGCCACGGTTGCCTGAGCACCGGCGTCGGTGTCGATTACGGCGATCACCTGTCCCACTTCCACGGTATCGTTCGGCTGGGCCTTGATCTCGACCAACACACCGGCCGCCGGCGAGGGTACCTCCGAATCGACCTTGTCGGTGGCGATCTCCAGGAGGGTTTCGTCCAGTTCGACGGTATCACCGACCTGTTTGGACCACTCGATGATGGTTCCTTCCATGATCGATTCGCCCATTTTGGGCATGACCACATCAATACGTGCCATGGGAAGCGGGAAAAAAGAGTGATTTCGGGATGAATATGCCTTAAGCGATGAATATACGCATCCGCTGCAAATCGCCCGAGATGGACCGCTTCCAGGATGTGCGGGATATGCGCGTTCGCGCATATGATCCGGTTTGCAGCGCGAATGCCTAGATTCTTCCCCATGCGTGTACTCCTACTGCTTCCAGTGCTCTTGTGGGCCGCCCCGTCCGCCGCCCAATCGCCCATACCGGCCGCCATCGAATCCACCATCCGCGGGGTGGAGGCGCAGGTGGTGGCCTGGCGCCGCGACATCCACCAGCATCCCGAGCTGGGCAACCGGGAATACCGCACCATGCGGTTGGTGGCCGACCATTTGCGGTCCTTGGGTATCGAGGTGCGCGACTCGGTGGCCCATACGGGTGTGGTTGGCGTGCTGAAGGGCGGCCGCCCGGGGCCCGTGGTGGCCTTGCGGGCCGATATGGATGCCTTGCCCGTGACCGAGCGCAACGACCTGCCCTTCCGCTCCAGGGTCACCTCCGTGTACAACGGGCAGGAAGTAGGGGTCATGCACGCCTGCGGCCACGACTCCCACGTGGCCATCCTGCTGGGTACGGCCACCGTGTTGGCCCGCCACCGCGACCGCATTCCCGGCACGGTTGTCTTCCTCTTCCAGCCGGCCGAAGAGGGCGCGCCAGCAGGCGAGGAAGGTGGTGCCGAGCTCATGGTGAAAGAAGGGGTGATGCGCGACCATGGGGTGGACATGGTGTTCGGCCTGCATATCGATTCCCAATTGCCGGCCGGTTCCATCACCTACCGCTCGGGGGGCATCATGGCCAGTGCCGACGATCTGCGCATCATCGTGCGGGGCAAGCAGGCGCATGGTGCGGCACCCTGGGACAGTGTGGACCCCATCCTGGCAGCTTCCCATATCGTCACCTCCCTGCAGAGCATCGTGAGCCGGAACATGCGCATCGACCAGAACGCCTCGGTGGTCACTATCGGGCGCATCCAGGGCGGCGTGCGGTTCAACATCATCCCCGAAGAGGTGGTCATGGACGGCACCGTGCGGGCCCTGTCGGTAGAGGACCGCGCCCGGCTGCACGAACGCATCCGCGCCGTAGCCACCTCCACCGCGGCCGCGTTCGGGGCCGAAGCCGAGGTGTTGCTACCCTATTCCACGGCCTACCCCGTCACCTACAACCAACCGGCCCTCATGGCCAAAACCGCTCCCGTGCTGCAACAGGTGGCCGGCCCCGGCAAGGCCTGGGAACGCACCCCCGAGCTCGGTGCCGAGGATTTCAGCTTCTTCGCGCAGGAAGCTCCCGGCGTCTATTTCTTCCTGGGCGGCCAAAACCCGAGCTTGCCCGAAGGCGCAGGCCCCAGCCACCACACCCCCGAGTTCGTGTTGGATGAATCCGGTTTCCTGCTGGGGGTGCGGGCCTTCACCGCATTGGTGCTGGAGAGTCCGTCATTCAGATAGTTTGATTGGGGCGTGCGACAAACGTACATTGCGCCGAGCATAGTCATTCGTCGTCGAGGTCGCCCATACTTCAAACTGTTCAAGATATCCGCGTGGAAACCGCACCCCAAGTGATGTTGAAGGAGCTGCAGCACCGCATCCGCAACAGCTTCGCCACCATCGTGAGCCTGATCGATTTGGAAATGGATGCCGTGGAACATCCCACCGCGGTGCAGGTGCTGGCGGATCTGCGCTCCCGCGTGATGACCATTTCCGATCTGTACCGCCATCTCGAATTCGACGAAACGATCGCATCCCTGCAGCTGGATACCTATCTGGCCACCATCTCTGCCGAGATCCTGGACCCCATGCGCATGCGCCGGCCCGGCGTGCGGGTGGAAACCCGCTTCGACGCGGTGGAATACCCCACCAACCTGTCGGTCTCCATCGGCATCATCATGAACGAAGCCCTCACGAACGTGACCAAGTACGCGTTTCCGATGGGCCGGGCGGGTACGGTGCGGGTCGGGCTGGAGCGCCGGCCCGACGGCATCCTGCTGGAGGTGGCCGACGACGGAGTGGGCCGCTCTGCGCCGGCCCTGCATGGTACCGGCATGGGCACCCAACTCATCGGAATGTTGTCGGAACAGATCGGGGCCACGTTGGAATGGGACGATGCCGTGGGCACCACGATGCGCTTGCGGTTGCCCCTGCGCGGCTGAATCCATTTCGGGAAGGATTTGGCCGGAAGCTGGGGTATTTTATCCCATGATTCGTTTGAATATCGACTCCGATGCCGCCGAACTGGAAGCGGCTCTGGACCATCTCGAAGCACTCGATGCCGATGGTCGCTACGGCAAACTGACCGTACGGCGGTCCTGGTCTGCCCACAACCCCGTCATCGACGGGGAATTCGCCCGGCCCGAAGCGGTGCGTTGGTACCTGCGCCGCGAGATCCGCAAACTGCTGGATGCCGGCGCCGAAGTGGAAGTGGACGCTAGCCGTCCGAAAGTCCCCCTCAACGATCCGCATCTGTTGGATCTGTTGGACGAGGACAGTTGGGATTTCACCCAGAAGAAACTCTTCCTGTTCCGCGCGGAACGCATCGACCTGTCGATCGACCGCCTGGCGCATTACACGGGCACGCATCCGGCCGATTTCCAGCGGTATGTGCTGTTCACGAACTATGAAATGCACGTGGACGTGTTCCTACAGGCGTTTCCGGATTGCGTGAAACCGTCGCGGGCGGGTGTGCAGATGCCGGCCTACCACCACAAGCAGCCGAACAACCTGGGTGTGACGCTGATCAACATCGGGGTGGGTCCGTCCAATGCGAAAACCATTACCGACCATCTGGCAGTGCTCCGTCCCGATCTGATGGTGATGGTGGGGCACTGCGGGGGGCTTCGGAACCACCAGGAAATCGGGGACTTCGTGCTGGCCACGGGGTACTACCGGGCCGACGGGGTGCTCGACGAGCTGTTGCCGGCGGCCGTGCCGGTCATACCGAATCCCATGGTGAACCACCATCTGCAGCTGGTGCTCGAAGAGGAGGGCCTGCCCTACCGCATGGGTACCGTGTACACCACCGCCAACCGGAACTGGGAGTTCGTGAAAGGGCGCACCGTGCGCGAGATACACGTGAGTCGTAGCGTGGCCATCGATATGGAATCGGCCACCATTGCCGCCAACGGGTTCCGGTACCGCATCCCGAACGCCACCCTGTTGTGCATCAGCGACAAACCGTTGCATGGCAAACCCAAACTGAGCGATGCGGCCAAGGGGTTCTACCAGAACTCCAAAGAGCGGCATTTGGGCATCGTGCTCGACGCCATCGCCTCGATCAAAAGCATGCATCCCGACGGGTTGCCTACGGCCGCCATACGGGGTGCCGACGAACCCCTGATGGGAGGCAGCTGATGCGGACGTGCCGAGTTGTGGATGCCGACACCATCCGTCCGCTGCGGCATCGGGTGCTGCGGGCCGGGTTGCCGTTCGAAACGGCGTTTTTTCCGGAGGACTATCATCCGGACACCCGGCATTACGCCGCATTCGACGGCGACCGTGTGGTAGCCTGCCTCACGTTGTTGAAAAGCCAATGGGAAGGGCGGAATGCCTGGCAATTGCGGGGTATGGCCACCGACCCGGACTACCGGGGCTCCGGTTGGGGAGGGGCCTTGTTGGATTACGCCGAAACGGAAGCGGCCGGAAGCGGCCATGCCACCGAATTCTGGTGCAACGCCCGCGAGAAAGCCGTGCCCTTCTATGCCCGGTACGGGTGGGTGGTGGTGGGCGAGCGGTTCGAGGTGCCCGTATTCGGGCCGCATTTCAAAATGCACCGATTCCGGAACGAAAGTTCGGTCAGGTAAGCGCTCGAACCGCCTTGTAGAGGTATGGAAACCTCGATCAAGGCGGGAATGGTGCGCGACCTGCCTGCCGATGAACAACCGCGCGAAAAACTCATGCGACTCGGCTCCGAGGCATTGTCGGAAGCCGAATTGATCGCCATCCTGCTGCGCACGGGCCGCCCGGGCTGCAATGTGGTGGAAACCTCCCGCCTGTTGTTGGAACAATCGGGCGGGTTGCACAGAATGGCACGGCGCGGATGGCTCCACCTCAAAACGATGCCCGGGGTGGGAGCGGTGAAAGCGGTAACGCTGGAAGCCGCTCTGGAGCTGGCCCGCCGGCTGGAGCGCTGGGAACCGGGATCGACGATACAGTTCCGCACCCCTCAGGATGTGGCACGGTATTTCGGTCCCACCCTGCGCGACCAGCGAAAGGAGGTGTTCATCGTCAGTTTCCTGAACGCCCGCAAAGTGCTCATCGGCTACGAGCGCATTTCGGTGGGTGGGCAGACGGCCACCATCGTGGACCCCGCCGAGGTGATGCGCCAGGCCATCCTGAACGACGCCCATTCGGTGATTGTGGTCCACAACCACCCGAGCGGGAACCTGAGGGCTTCCGAAGCCGACCTGGCCCTCACCAAACGCCTCATCGAAGTGGGCCATCTGATGGGCGTCCTGCTCGAAGACCATGTGATCATCGCCGGGCACGACCACCTGAGCCTGCGCATGCAAGGCTCGCTCGCCGGGTGGTGAGGGCTCAGTTCCGAACGAACACCACGCGTCGGGAGTCGGTGGTCGTGACCGCGGTCAGGAAGGCGCGCACATCGGCATACCGCTCGGCTTCCAACCGGTACCGGTCGATCCGCAACCGGCGCACGAAGAGGAACAGCCCGTTTTCGAACGCATAATCCACCGTGTACGACCCGAAATCGGTTTCCAATCGGATCGGTTCGGGCAGGGGGTCCGGCCTCAACCCTTCAGGAATCCGGATCCGGACGGTGTCCGTGTCTTCGTAGGCATATCCGAGATCGATGGGGTCCACCCGGTTTTCTACCGGCGGGGTACTGAACTTGGGCCGCTCGAGCAGATTGGGTGCCAGTATGAGCCGCCCACCTGCCCATGAACCGAACCGGGAAATGCCGAATCGGGCTTGGATCCGCGCCTGGTCGGTGGCCGGGTCCACCTCCAACCCGATCGCGGTAATGGTCTGACCCGGCACGGCGACCTGGTTCCGGATGGCCATGTCGCGGTCGCGGGCATTCAGTTCGTGCTGGATGTACCGAAACCGTTCGTGTTGGAAGCCGGTGTACCGGGTATCTACCGTTGCCGTGGCGGAACCCAGGTTGCTGACCTCCAAATCGATGACCCGGGTCTGGCGGTTCTGTTCGGCGGCGGCGTCCGGAATCGTTACCAATCGGCCCCCATCAGGCAGGATGAGCAACCCTTGGCGGGCGGCGTTGTCTGACCCCAAGTACCCCGGAGGGTAGGTTTTACTGGTACACTCCAAGTACATGGTTTCGACATCGTCCAACCGGACCTGAAGAATGACATGGTTGAAGCGGTTGTGCGCGAAACCGGTGAACAGGTCCGATTCGTCGTGCCCACGATTGATCAACACCGGATGCGAGTCGATACCTACGGCCTTCAGCAACGCCATCATGTAGTTGGTCAGCGCTTTGCAATCGCCATATTTGCTGACCGAAGTAGCCGCTGCGGTTTCGGTCTGCCAACCACCCAACCCGAGCTGGATGCTCACATACCGGGTCTGGGATTGCATATACCGATAGATGATGGCCACTTTTTCGCGGGTGTCGGCCGCAGTGGCGGTCATCGAACGGACTTGGGCGATCTCTTCGGCCGGCAGGGTCTGTCTGTCCAACCACAAGCGATGGCTCCAGGTGCCGAAGGCTTGCCAACTGTCCAACGTGCCCGCTTCCTGCATGCGGAACAGAGGGGAATTGACCACCAGGTATGAACGTGCCAAGGCCCCCGATGACAAAGGCTGCAAATCCCGCGGCAACCGGTTGCGAAGGGTCCATACATGCTGCTCCTTGCGCTCATCGCGGCTGATTTCCGGCTCGGGCCCGCCGTTGGTCCATGCCCACTGGACCGGCGTGCCCGGTTGGGTGACCACCTCGTACCGGGCCCATTCCAAAGCCATGCGGCCGTAGGTGGTGTTCCAATAAGGGAAGTCCACGAACCCGGTGTAACGCACTTCATAGGTCCATTCCACGGTGTATGGATAGACGGTATGCCGTGCCGAACCATGTTTCAAGCGGATATCCGACATCAGGGTGCCCGAATCGAAGGCTTTCCGATCGATGATGTCCCGGTTCCGGAGCCGCCTCAGGACCTTTCCATCCGCATCATACAAGGTTCCGGAAATGTCCCGAACGGAAGAGAATGCGTTGTAATGATGGACAAGGTCGGCATACTGCCTGCCGTCCGCATTCAACACGGTCACGACCCGCGTTACGGTCATGGTTCCCTGACCGGCCCCGCGATGGGTGAAGACCTGGTTGTGATGGCGAAGAACGGCATCCACATTGTGGGTCAGTTCGGCCGGTATGGAACGGGCGATGCGGAAATCGGGTGGGTCGATGGCCAACGCCCAAAGCAGGATCAGGATCATCAAGGTTCCACCCGCTTGAACAGCAATTGGGATTGATGCGCAGTGGCCACACGGTCGTAAAACTCGCGCAATGGGGCGTAATCGCTGGTCGAATACACCGGCTTGCGGAAGCGCAATTGGCTGCTGATAACCGCACCCCTGTCTGGTGTCCGAACGGCTTGCATGAGGAACTGGGCGTCCTGTCGGAGCGAGGTCCGTGCGGGGGGAGGAAGCGTTTCCAATTCGAAACCGGCCGGAGGAGTTACATTCAATACGAACTGGTAGTCTTGCGTGGTGCCGAAATCGACCGGGAATCGCCGGTTGGGCCTCAGGAACGGATTGGCCTTCACCCGATTGAACAGCACCACATCCATGAGCAGGAGGTCGCCCGCATCTTGCAGCAGTTGGTCGCTCCGGAAGTCCACCATAACCATCAAGGTCGAATCGGCATGGTCCAATCCGGTTATGGAATGGCTCAACCGGACCGCCCCGGGGATGTCGCTCAGATACTGTTCGTGAATGTATTGGTCCTGGTCGGTGGCTTGTTTCAATGTCCGCCGTACACCCACGGCCGCATACCCGTCCAGCAGGAATTGCAAGGTACCGGTTACCCCCAAGGTCGAATCGGGTGCCAGATTCATCTGGCTCCGGATCCGGATGCCCTCGGTGGGCTCCAGGCTCACAAGCCGGTATGGGCCGGGAGCCATGGCCAGGCCTTTGTCGTTCAGGGATTGGAAGGAGAGCACGCCGAAGGGCTGGTAGGCGTCGAGAGGGTCCAACAACCAATCCTTGTTACCGATCTTCAATTCGACCACCATGTGGTTGAATTGATTGATCAGGGGATACTCCCACCGCACCAACCCGTTCGACCGGGTACTGACCAATACCGGATTCGCCTCCAGACCGGCTTCACGCAGCAGACCAACCAATAACAGGGCTTTGCTGGCCGAGTTGCCCGGGGTTCCGGTCAATACGTTTTCCGGGTCGGTATCGGCAACAAAGGAAAGCCGGTTGTTACCCGGCAAATCGGCCACATGCCGGAACAGAAGCCGGGCCTTGAGCTCGTCGGCCGCGCCTTCCGGAACCACCTGCCTCACCACGTCGCGCCACTCCCGCCGGGGCCTCAAATGCCTGCCCATATCTCCTTTCAGAACATCCTCTTTGAGGGAATTCCAATCGGTCAGTATGGTGCGCGCTGGCGACCCCGCAAAAGCGACCCGCGCCAACTGGAACCGCATGACCGAACGATGGTTGTCCAAGGCCGCCACGAAGGGTTCATCCCTCAGTGCGGGCACATCTTCCATGCCCCAGGTGTACACCTGCCCACCCAACCCGTCCAGGTAGATGTCGCGGCGGTCTGTTGCGTAATAGGTCGATACATCCTGCACGGCAAGGGGTAAAGCCGCCTGGAACACCCGGCTGTAGGTGAGCGGATTCGGCAAGAATGCGCGGAATTGCGAATACATAACCGGAATCTCTTTCTGGAAGGCCCAATCGCTCAAAAAGAAGGGTGTGTCCGATATCATGGTGTATTCCACTTCCAGTACCGACCCGGGCTGCACATCGGGTAGCGTGAACACCGTGCTGGAGTACCGGTCGTCGATGTTTTCGGTTCTGAAATCCCGCCGGCCCAAGCGTTTGATGTCGGGCCGGCGCCCATCTCCGGGGTTGATGGTCTGAGCCCGGATTTCATGAATGCGCTGGGCACCGTCCTTGCTGTAGTAGGTGATCCGGAAGTCCCCATACTCCAACCCACGCTCATCCAACACCTTGATGCGGAAATGACGCGTGAACCGAAGCTTGAAATCGGTGGTGATGTACACCTCGCCGTGATCCGCCAAATACACGGCACTGGCCAAGGTATCGGCGGGAAAATCCCGCATTGCCAGATGCTCATCGGGGATGCGACCCCAACGTAGTTCGCGATGTTGGACTTGGCCCGAGCTCGTAGCCGGCCAGATGCAGAGGGCCGATAGCAGGCCCAAAAGGAAGCGGATGGAGCGAAGAGTATGCATGCGGATGGGGGATGATTGGTAGGTTCGCAGGCAACATAGGGCGAAGCCCCCGCATCTGCAAAGCCCTCCGTACCTTTGGGGATGCACGCCTATCTCTCCGCCACGCTGTCCGAAACCGCCGCCCGCCTGTACCCGGGTGCCGCCATCCCCACTCCTCAGATTGACAAACCCCGCCTGCCCGAGCATGGCGATGCCGCCACCAACCTGGCCCTGGTGCTGTCCAAGTCCGTGGGCAAAAACCCGCGCCAGGTGGCCCAGGAGCTGGTGGATGCGTTTCCCAAGGACGATGCCCGTGTGGCGGCACTGGAAATCGCCGGGCCCGGCTTCATCAACTTCCGGTTCGCCGCCGGTTGGTTGCAGCACCAGGTACGGGCCATCCTCGATCAACCCGATTTCGGCAAAACCGCCGCCTGGGCCGGCAAAAAAGTACTGGTCGAGTTCGTGAGCGCCAACCCCACGGGTCCGCTCACGGTGGGGCATGGCCGCAACGCCGTACTCGGCGACACCCTGGCCCGCCTGTTCGAATGGATCGGCGCCGAGGTCACCCGCGAGTATTATTTCAACAACGCCGGCCGCCAGATGCGCGTGCTTGGCGAAAGCGTGGCCGCACGCTACCACGAACTCAGCGTGGACCTGGGTGGTGGGGTCGGCGATGGCGTGGAGATCCGCTTCTCGCATCCCTTCCACTTTCCCGAGGGCGGCTACGAAGGCGATTACATCCGCGATATCGCCCGGGAGTATGTGTCGCGCCATGGGGTGCGCACCGATGTGAGCCAGGACGACCCCTCCTTCAAGGCCATCGCAGAAGAGCTCATCTTCGCCGACATCCAGCGCACCCTGGACCGCATGCAGATCCGCATGGACAGCTTCTTCAACGAAGACGACCTGTACCGCGACGGCTCCCTGGAGCGCGTGCTCGACGGCCTCCGTGCCAAAGACCTGGTATATGACCAGGACGGCGCGGTCTGGTACCGCACCACCGCATTCGGCAAGGAGAAAGACACCGTGCTCGTGAAAAGCACCGGCGAGCCCACCTACCGCCTGCCCGACATCGCCTACCACGTGAACAAGCTCGAGCGGAAGTACGACCGGTGCGTGGACATCTTCGGCGCCGACCACATCGCTACCTACCCCGATGTGTTGTCCGCCCTCAAGGCCCTGGGCTACGACGAGCAAAAAGTGGACGTGCTGGTGTACCAGTTCGTGACCATTGTGCAGGACGGCAAGCCCTTCAAGATGAGTACGCGAAAGGCCAATTTCGTGACCTTGGACGAATTGATGGATGAGGTGGGCGCCGATGTCACCCGTTTCTTCTTCCTCATGCGGTCGCCGGGCACCCACCTGGAATTCGACATCGCCCAGGCCAAGGAAGCCGGCGAGAAGAACCCCGTCTTCTATCTGCAATACGCGCATGCCCGCATCCGGAGCATCCTGCGCAAGGTGGAAGAAGCCGGCGTGTCTGCCGAAGCCGACCTGGGTCTGCTCGCGCACGAGTCGGAACTGGGGCTCATCAAACAGCTCATCGCTTTTCCGGACGCCATCTCCAGCGCGGCCGAAAGCAAGGAGCCGCACCGCCTCATCAATCATCTGAACGAGACGGCCGTCGCCTTCCACAAATTCTACCACGATTGCCGCATCCTGGGCGAGGCGCCGGCGCTGGCCGCGGCCCGCACGGGGCTGTTGCATGCGACGGCCCGGGTGCTGCGCAACGGGCTGGGCATACTCGGCATTTCGGCGCCGGAGAGCATGTAGGTTTCCTACTAACGTATTAGTATTATAGGGACCATGATATGGTCCTTGATACTTTTGCTCGCATTCCATGCTCCGGTGGCCGATTCCACGGCATTGGCGCTCATCGATGAAGGCCGTTTGGATGAGGCCGTGGAGGCCTTGCATCTGGCGCGGGCGCGGCGGCCGGACGACCTGAACCTCATGTTTCTGATGGCGCGCACCCTGAGACAGGCGGGCCAGTCGGGTTTGGCCGAATCGATGGCCGAGACCGTGATCGGCCGCGACAGCACGCATCGGGCGGCGCGGGTGCTGTTTGCCGGATTGTTGGCTGAGCGCGAGCATTGGACGGGAGCCCGCGATGCGTACCAGGACCTGGTGGCGGCCGATTCGGCCAATCCCCTGTTCCGATACCGGTTGGCGGAGACCTATCAGATGTTGGAT